>DAOUQP010000154.1 GCA_030625575.1 Eubacteriales bacterium
GTTGTTATTGAAGGATATGAAACTCATACAAAGACAGGATTTTTATCGCTTCCGAATTCAGTACTTTTTGAAAGTGGAGTTACAGGAGAAATAAAGTTGCCGGTAACTCATGCAAAAATATTTGGATGGTATGATAATGAATTTGGAAACTATGTCAATTCATTGACTGAGTTATTGAACTATTCAATAAAAAATATTTAATAATCAATTCAATAATATGGTAAAATGACCTCATGTAAAAGATTTTAAGAATCTAGGGTGAGTTATGAAAAAATTTATTATGATATTTATTATGATGATTCTTGTGGTGTTGATATATCGTGCATATGATATATCGGCTAGTGAAAATATATCTTCTGAAATAGAAGAATCTGTGTATGATGAAAAAGAAATCGACATGGTCGAAGTGGAAAAAATCGAAGATGAAATACAATACGAAGATATCAATCTTAGTTTCTTGGGCGATGTCATGACAGACAGCTATATTGGAGAGTATATAGATTCTTATGGAGTGGATTATCCGTTTGAAGATATTAGAGATATACTGACAAGTGACGATATCACAATAGCCAACTTTGAATCGAGCATCAGTCTAAGAGGCGAAACTCTAAAACCGAAAGGGTATGGATTTAGATCGAAGCCCTATACTTTAGAGGGACTTGTAAATAACGGCATAGATACGGTTTCTTTGGCTAATAATCATATATTGGATTTTGGCGAAGTGGCGTTTAATGATACCATAGATTCTTTGAATGAATACGGTATTAGACATGTAGGTGCCGGTGATGATATAAATCAAGCTGAGAAACCATTGATTATAAAAAAGGATAATTACACTATTGGGATTATAGCTTATAATTCAATCATTCCTTGGGAATCATGGAAAGCCACCGATGACGATGCCGGTACAGCGTGGTTTACAAAGGACTACAATGACAGTGTCATTGAAAACATTAAAAAGACAAAAGAAGAATGCGACTTGGTCTTTGTTGTACTGCATTGGGGAATAGAGTATTCTAGTGAACCAAAGGATTGGCAAATAGAAATGGCGCATAAAATGATCGATTCTGGGGCTGATGGGGTAATAGGGCATCATCCGCATGTTTTACAAGCGATTGAGATTTATAATGATAAACCGATACTCTATAGCATAGGAAATTTTGTTTTTCTTAAAAAAGACGAAGATGCCGGCAGAACGGGGATATTTCAACTTAAGTACAATGGCGACTTGTTTATACAAGGACAATATCATCCTGTTTATTTGAAATACTGCAAAGCAAATTTATTACCTATTGATGGTGATATGGCTGAGGATTATATAAAGCATTTAACTGATTTATCAGAAGGGTTTAATACATCGATACTTAAAGATGGAATTTTTAAAAAGTAAACAAGTAAACTTTAATGCATTTTGAGAAACTCTGAATTATTCAGAGTTTTTTCTTGTGTTTAAGAATAAAATTATCACAACATTTTAGGCTATAATATAGTAAAATGATATATATGGGTATTTATACATTAATTAGAAAGATGTGATTTAAATGAAACGTGAATTTATACTTGCTTCATTGATTATTGCAATTACATTGTTACTGATGAGCGGGTGTACACCTACTATAAAAGAAAATAATGAGGATAAGATAAATGAAGATAGTCAACTATATGTCCTTTTGACAATTCCTCTAAATAAAATTGAATATGTCACCAGCATAGATGGATTGAAGACAAAATACGATGACGTGGAAAAAGTCGAGGTTGATGCTGAACATATTCAAATCAAGATTCCAGGATTCAAAGATATTGATGAAGCCGAGTTTCAAATGTATCGAATAGGAAATATGTACCCAGAAATAAAAGAGAAAATGTTAGCAATGCTCATTGATCATGGAAGTATGGATAGAGAAATTTATCAAGAGTATAAGAATGAAAAAAAAGGATATGTGGGTTATAAGGATGAACAGGACAGGGTTATCTTTTCAGCAGATTTTATTGAATTCAAAAGATTCAGCGCGGGAATAGCCTGTGTAAAGGTGGATTACGGTGATTGGATGTTCCTAAGAGAAGATGGATCGTTCATTTCTTCGAAAGCATATGAAAACATGGACTCCTACAGCGAAGGTCTGGCACCTGTCGAATTGGATGGCAAGTGGGGTTATGTCGATTATATGGAAAATGTGAAGATTGGATTTGATTTTTATGGAGCGAAATCGTTCAGCGAGGGACTGGCGCCAATTCAAATAAATGAAAATTTGGAATATCCAAAATGGGGATATATTGATACTGATGGCAACTCTGTAATAGAACCTAATTTTATATCTGCTGATGGTTTTTCTGAAGGGTTGGCTGCGGCGATGAAGGATGGCAGAGGGGTAGGATTTATTGATGAAAATGGAAATTTTATAATAGAACCTATGTATGCAGGAAGCTATCCTTTTGAAGATGGGAAAGCAATGGCATATGGTATTATGCAGAGTTATGTGATAGACATAAACGGAAATGTCATTGAAAGCACAAACGATACTTATGTTAGAAAAATTCTACCGGATATTGAAAACATCGAAACATCAGAAAACGTTGAGAACTTCGTTTCAGAGTTGTTGGAGAGAATAGAACAAAAGGATATGGATTATTTGAACGAGCTTGTCAGTTATGATGTAAAAAACGGATACGAAAGCATGGGAAAGGAAGAATTTTGGAGCAAATGGAATCTCGACTCTGATCCTATGGAATCGAAGTTGTGGGATGAGCTCTACACAATTGTAAGGATAGGGATTGAAAATCGCAACAACTCTCTTCTTATAGCCCCTTACTATTACAATCATTTTCCTGAAGAGTACGATGCTTTTTACTATGGATATGTTTTTCAAAAAGATGTTCCAATATTTTTGGAGCCGAATTTGAATTCTGAGATTTTGGATAGATACAGCAAAGAAGTGATTGCCTATATGCATAGCTTTATCTATGCGGATTCTAATGAAAACGATTGGAATACAGTGGTATTGGCTGATGGAAGAATCGGATATATCAACGCACGGGATGTAAGAAAAACTGTTGATTATAGGGCGACTTTCTTCTACAATCCAGAACAGGATAAATGGCAGTTGATATCGCTTATGGCCGGAGACTAAATATTTCGTTGTAGATTTAATGCTTGCAACTGATTTATCAAATGAGTTTAATACAACGATACTTAAAGATGGAATTTTAAAAATTAAATAAATATACTTTTATGCATTTTGAGAAACTCTGAATTATTCAGAGTTTTTTCTTGTGTTTATGAAAACACGTGTTATACTTGCTATAGCAATGAATGTTATAGCAAGTATATTGGGAGGATGAAATGATAAATTTTGATTTATTGGATGTAATACCTATGTATATGAAAAAAATATGCTTAAGTTATGCACCACATAGAAATAAAGGAAATTTAAATCAAACTCAAATTAAAGTATTGATTGCGGTTGGTAAAAAACCTGGAATTTCAATGAAAGAATTAAGTGAAATGATAATGATTGATCAAGGTGCATTAAGCAGAATCATTAAAAAACTTAGTGATAGAAAGATTATAAAAAAAGAAATCAGTGAAACTGATAGGAGAATGTCATATCTTTATGTAGATTCGGAAGGTTTACCGATTTTAGCTGATAATATGGAGAAATTTGAAGAACATATAAATGATATATTTTCAAATTTCACTAGTGAAGAGAATGAAGAGTTTATAAGTGCGCTTAAAATTTTAAAAAAGTATTTGGAGAGGATTGAATAATATGCAAGACAGTTATAGAAAGAGTTGTACTACAAAAGAGTTTTACTATTTAATAGATGATGCGTTTAAATCTATGAAAGACTATAGGAAGGCTATGAAAGAAGAGTTGATAGAAAAGGCTTTTAAAGAAAAAATCATGCTCGCGGTAACAGACATTAATGGATGTGAATTATGCAATGCGTTTCATACGCAAAATGCTGAGAAACTTGGAGTTTCCCAAATTGAAATCGGTGCAATTATATCTGGAGGAATTAAAATTGGAACAACTAAAGAAGATATCGCCTTGGATTTTGCAAAACATTACGCTTTAGAGAATGGCGATTATAGTGATGTCAAATGGGACAAACTAGTTGAAGCATACGGTGAAGAAACTGCAAAGGGAATCCTGGGAGTTGTAAGAATAATAATGATGGGCAATGCTCATG
>DAOUQP010000042.1 GCA_030625575.1 Eubacteriales bacterium
AACGCTATATGCTACAGGAGGAACGGTAGACGATGTTTTGATTCTAGAAATTTATAGAGGAGCTGATATCTTCAGGACGTATAAACAATCAATTCGAGCTGGTGCTTATGAAATTATTGATATTTCTACATTCATTCCAACAATGACACCTATAGATATGAGTATAACAATTATGGGAACTAGTCAAAATGATGATATTACTGTTGCATCTATTGTTGCAACCATTGAAACTAATATGTTGGAAGATTGGCTTGATTACATTCCAGATCCAACGAAACCTTTTGATTTAATTGATGTTTCAGAATTATTCGTAATAAGTGATACCGGAATAAATATAACTAATAAGATAACAGATTCAATAGACATTAATTTGATTGTTGTAACTGAAAAATCTGTATCGGATACATTAGATACATCATCCATATTCTCAATAGTAAATCCAAATATAGATATATTGGATAATATCAGTGAAGGTGGAATCATAAGTACGTTATTTTAAGGAGGAATAGAATTGAAAGGAATAACGAAAATTCAATTGATAGATGCAGAAACGAATAAAGTAAAGCAAGAGATAATTGAAGAGAATGTTGTAACTGATAATTTTAATGATATTTTAAATGCTGTGGCTAAAAGAATTCATAATCTTTTGATATTTTATGATTATACTACAAGTCAGAGTCAGATATTGTTGTACAAATTAGTTAATAACGAGTTAAAAAATATTTTTGGTGGAATTTTACTATTAAATGAAACTCAAGCATTAACCAATAAATTACCTATAGGTAATGTAATAGGAATTGGTGGCAAGTCTGAATCAATAGTTAATACAGTTGATGTGTCGAGAGATGGAATTTTTTTACCCGCTGAATCAGGCGATGTTACTGGAGGATACAAATTTGTATGGCAATGGGGACAAACTGAAGGTAACGGAGATGTAAATTCTATATGTTTAACTCCACCAAGTATTCATGATAAACAAGCGATTAATTTTGAAGATGCATACTTTTCATATTTGGAAATATTGGGGAATGGCAAAGGTTTTCCGTATTATAATAAAGCATTTTATTATGATTTTGATGAAGATAAAATGTATTATGCAAAAGATAATGATGTCTTATATAAATTAGATATTAAAAACAGTATAGGTATAAATAAAAAACAAAGTGATAATGATTATTTGGGAAATGGTGATATTCTAAATGATACAGATATCCCATCCAGTGGAATACAACCAGGAAGTTGTATTGAAAAGTATAATAACGAAATAATTGTTGGGATACTCACTGGTTCACCCGGTTTAAAATTAATGAGGTTTAATAAAGATACAGGTGCTTATTTAGGAGACTTTTGTTCTGAAATTCCTATTGTCAATGGGACAAGCGACGGTATTTTTGGTATAAACGACAGTTATATTGCTGTATATACAAGTTATGCAAATAAAGAAATAAAAATCTATAATCACTCAGGTGTATTTCAAAGAACAATTTCACTTTCAACAATAGCTTTATCAGCTACAATTAGTGCAAGTATCAGATTTATACCAAATTCAAATGAATTTATTTTCTCGGCTGGTAATATGAGTTACAATTCTAAAGTTGGGCAAAGTTTAGTTAAAATAGATGCATCAAACGGAAATGTTAATTTGTTAGAAAGTGGCATCACAGCAGTTGCTGGAACAAATACAATAGGTTATATAGCATCTAGCCTTAGTTATCCTATTGTCGTTGGTAGTGCCTCATACTCTTATTCAGGAAGAGAATATTTGTTAAGTTTGATATTACCTTTAGTATTACTTACAATTAATAACTTAGGTTCAACTATAACTAAAACATCAGCTGACATTCTAAAGATAACCTACACATTACTGGAAGCATAGGTGATTATATGACTGAAATAATTCATGATCAGAAACTTGTAATTGAGCATACACAAAAAATCACTGAGATTGATTCTAGGAGCAGAAGCAATACCAAGCGACTTGATAACATTGATAAGCTTGTTGATGTAGTGCATGAAATGAATTCTAATATAAGAGTAATAGCTGAACAAACAAGGCAACAGGGCGAAGAATTAAAGACTCTTGTAGATACGCTCAAAGTACATGAAGAAAAAATTGATAACATTGAAGAGAAAATGGAGACAAAGGAATCTGTATCTAGACTTCATGAAAGGGTGGATGAGCTGGAAATGAAAGACGGAAAGAATGCAGAGAAGATGATTAATCAGGTTAGATGGCTGCTCGTTAGTCTGACAATAGGGTCCGTTTTTTATTTGATTTGGGGAAAAGTTGTTTAGAAAGGAGGTTTTATTTATGAGTAATAATCTGATTAAAAAAGCTGCATATGATGCAGGATTAAAAGTAATCGATTATGAATTGGATTTTGTTAATCCATTAAAGAAAAGTAATTTAAAAATTGACCATATTATCATTCATCACGACATCTGGGAAGGTGGAACGATGCAGCAAATTCATGATGATCACATTCATCATAGAGGCTGGTCAGGTGTAGGATATCATGTAAGAGTCAGAACTGACGGAACAGTTGAATTGGGACGACCATTTGGGTGCATAGGAGCACACTGTAAAGAAGAGAGTATGAATCATCGAAGTGCAGGGATAGTATTTGAAGGAAACTTCGATACGAAGCATATTAGCGAGAAACAGTTTGAAGCTGGTGTCAAATTGATTGCAGGAATTCTCAGAATAACAGGAATCAATCCAAAGAATATTAAAGGACATCGAGATTATGCACACTATAAGACTTGTCCAGGTGGATTGTTTCCATTGGATTCATTAATCAAGAGAGTGATTGAAGTTATATTGGGGACTGAAGAAGTATCTGCATTTGCAAAGGAAGCTTATCTGTATGTTAAATCAAAAGGGATTTCAGATGGATCTAGACCAAAAGATACAGTCACTAGAGAAGAATTATGGACAATGATATATAGGATGGCCAAGCAATGAAGGGAGAAAAAACATTCTCTAAATTCATAGTGAAGGCGGTCCTTTTTAATTCCCTGGTTATTGTGGATCTATCGCTTTTAATGTGGTTTTTTAAAGGATTTGCTCCTAGTGATGTGCTTAGTGCAGTTGGATTGATGTTCTCAGGAACTGTTGTCGCTTACATGGGTAAGGCGGGATTTGAGAATTACTCAAAGTATAAAATTAGAAAGGAAGATGAATATGACGGAGTTTAGTTTAATGTATTTGATTATTTACATTGTATTAATAGCAGGAAGTGCTTTTCTGTTATACAAAGGAGTAATCAGTAAACAGCAATTTGATATGCTAAAGAATCTTATTGTTGTAGCGGTGGAAGGAGCTGAGCAAATCTTTGGTCCAGGAAGAGGAGAAGAGAAAAAGAAATTCGTTCTCGAACAGCTTAAAGAATATGGAATTGATATATCAAGAATAGAAATAGAGTTGTTGATTGAATCAGCAGTATTAAAAGTAAATACATTAATGAAACAGATAACATTGCCGTAATATTGACCGGTTGACCATTTTCTCCTTGTGGTTGACCGGTTAATTTATTTTTTGGTTGGGGAAATCATCAGGAAGTCCAAATAGGTAATTGAGATTCAATCCATAATATAATGATAATAGTTTACAGAATTCAGCAGGAATTTCGATTTTACCAGATTCGTATTGGATGAGGAGGTATTTATCAATTAGTAGCATTTGAGATGCTTCATATAAAGTGAGATTAAAGTGCTCTCTTCTTTTCTTAATTTTCCATGCGAGTAACTTATGATCAAACTGCATCTTATTCACCCCAGAAATAGTTTTCTATAATCAATGGTAATATTAAAAAATTCAACTTTCTTCTATTATATAGTGATAAGTAAAAAATATATTAAAATACAATACTTTGTTGTAAAGAATATAAAACACAACTGACAGTTGTATTTTTATAAGCAACTGGTCACAAAATGGTCACAGAAAAATTTAAAACGCTTTAAATACGTTTAAATATGTATAGTGATTAATTGAGACAGAGACCTTTTTAAAACATTGATATTTCAACAACTATAAGTGATTAATGATGAGAGATTAATATGATTAAAGATTGAATTTAGCAAACTTCGAATCTATTGGTCACAGGTTCGAATCCTGTATGCCTCGCCATATAAATATTGAAAAGCACTGGATCTCATTAAAGGTTCGGTGTTTTTAATTTTGTTAAAAGAACTACTGGCATAGCACCGCTATCCCAAGCGATAGATAGGTATCTTTCGAGTCTTTTAATATTGTGGTTGTGATTTACTGACATGCATATGAATATCGTATCTATATTTGTTGCAATAATTTGCTCATCTGATTTTTTGCCTGCGACTTGTCTTGACAATGGTTTAGCAGAGTTACTGTTATTTGTCTCATTTTTTTATACTAAAAAAGGTGCTAGTGATTACTCACCAACACCGAATATTATAGACCCCTTATATTTTGTAAGTGGATTTTATTTTTCTATATTCAGTAGGTGTCATACCAATGTGTTTTTTGAATAATGTGGAGTAATGACCTGAATTGCAAAAGTTGAATATAGTGGATATTTTTATTATTGGAATATCTGTGAGTTCTAAAAATGTTAGAGATTCATTGATTTTTTCTTGATGAATAAAATCAACAAGATTGATACCAACTTCTTGCTTAAAGATAGTTGAAATATATTCCTTTGTTGTTAAAGTTATACTAGACAAATCCTCAAGAGTGATTTTTTCAGTAATGTTAGTATGAATATAGCTAATAATTTTTGAAACTGGCAGAGAATAATTGTTTTTTCTTGTTTTTAATATCAATTTGATATATTCGTTAACCATATAATATTCAAATTCAACTAACTCTTTTATATTATTTATACTTTCAAGTTTTATTATGAGAACATCACTTAATGAAAAAGAATCTTCAGGGTCAATACCGGCTTCAATAGCAGCACGTGCAAATAAAGTGCATGAACCAATTAATGAATTTTTGGTAGAACGAATTTCAGAAGATGCAAGGTTTGCACGTTGCATTACATTAATAGTAGTAAGGGTTTCTACCGCATCATTTTTAAGCCCTTTTTTAATTTCGCTAATCAGTTTTCTCTCAAGATAATAAGAAGGGTGTTTATAGCATTCCTTTATATGTTCTATTTTTTTATAGAAATAATTTATAGACATTTAATCACCTTAATATTATATAACAATTATTAATATTCTATAATCATTATAATAATTATTGCCGTATAATGTCAATAGAAGTGTTGAGGAGGGAAGTTTTATGAGAAAATATTTACCATTATTATTGATTTTTATTTTAGTTATATCATTAGCTGCCGGTTGTACTGTAAAAGAAGAACCAGTGGTTGAAGAACCAGTGGTTGAAGAACCTGTAGTTGAAGAACCTGTACCTGTTGAAAAAACAATTGTAAAGTTTGCTGTTCAAGCAGATTCTACAGGTGCTCTTGATGCGATAATCAGTGATTTTAACGAGCAAAGTGAATTGTATGAAGTTGAACCTGTTATTATGACAAATGATTCAGGAGTTATGCATGATCAACTGATGAACTCGCTGTCAGGTAAATCTGGAGAATATGATATTATTTCAATGGATGTTGTGTGGGCTGGAGAATTTGCAGCGGCAGGTTATTTAGAACCGATTGATTCTTTAATTAAAGATGCAGGTTGGAAAGTTACTGATTTCAATGCCGGTTCTATGTCATCAGGAAAATATAAAGGAAAAAATTATGTATTGCCATATTTCCCTGATTTAGGATTTTTGTACTTTAGGACAGATATTGTATCTGAAGAAGATGCTGCTGTGCTAGTTGGTGGAGATTACTCTTGGTCAGATTTATTAACTATGGCCGAAAAATATAAAGGTGAAAACGGAACGCTTTATGGACATGTATTCCAATCAAAACAATATGAAGGATTGACTTGTAATATTAACGAATTCAGTGCAAATTGGGCTGATATTCAAGGTGGACTTGAAACTATGAAAGCATTTGCTGACTCTGATGCAACACCTCAAGATATTTTAGTTTATACTGAAGGTGAAACTCATAATGCTTTCTTGAATGGCGAGAGTGTATTTGCTAGAAACTGGCCTTACATGAATGGTATGGCTGCAAGTGGAGATTACAATATTGATGTTGCTAATGTTGGCTATGCTTCATTACCAGATGGTGGAACAGTCGGTGGATGGATTTTAGGAATTAACAACAACTCTCAAAATGTTGAAGGTTCTCATGAATTTTTGAAATTTATTTCTGGTCCTGAGGGACAAAAAATCAATGCAACTGTTGGTGGATATTTACCTGGATTTAATGCATTATTAGAAGATCAAGAAGTACTTAATGCAAATGCATTGTTGACTGATCCTGGATTCCAAGTGGCATTGACTAAAACAATTGCACGTCCAGTTGTTGCAAATTATTCTGAAGTATCTGATATAATTCAAGTGAAAACTCATGAATTTTTATCTGGGAACGGTGATATAGAGTCTGCCACTCAGATAATTAGCGAGTTATTTGAATAATTACAAAATTTTTAAGAGGCTTTGGTAGTTTATCCTGCCAAAGCTTTTTTTAATAGAGGTGGACATTATGAAAAAATTATTTAATTTTATTGAAGATAAATTGGGATATGTTTTGATTATTCCAGCACTTATATTTATTTTTGCATTTTCAATAATACCAATTGCGGAATCGTTGAAATATTCATTTTTTGATTTTCAGTTAAATTCACAACAAAAGTCCGGAATCTATTTTACGGAACATTACAATGTGACTCTAGCTACTGAAACCTTTGAATATGTGGATTATTATTTAGATACCGAGTTGGAGGTTGTGGAAAAATCAAAGACTGTTGAACAGATAAAGACTTTTAGAACGGAAATGATATCAAAAGAAGAAGAAGTGCTAAATTTATTAGAAACCAATGAAGGTATTATTCAAGTGTCAGATAGTGATTTAGAATTCATCCATCAAATGAATAAATGGGTTTATGATGGACTTGAAAAGATATATTCGAATGATGAACCATTTGTTTTAGAAGAAGATATTTTTCTAGTAGCCAGTGAATTAGATACTTCTATTATTGTGCCGAATTTTATAGGGTTTGATAATTTCAAACATGTTTTCCTTGATCTTAGAGTCAGGTACGCTTTACTTATTACTTTAATATTTACAGTAGCTTCTGTAAGTTTAGAGTTGGTACTTGGCCTTATGGTTGCTTTGATTATGAATACAGCGATAAAGGGCAGAGGAATGGTTAGAACATTGTCACTCATTCCCTGGGCAATACCAACTTCTGTAGCGGCATTAATCTGGGCATATTTATACAACGGTTCAAATGGTATTGTTGCGCTATTATTTGAAAAAATGCATTTCATTGGTGCATCAACTGATTTAATGCTTACTGCAAATGGGGCGCTAATATCAATTATCATTGCTGACGTATGGAAGACAACGCCGTATATGGCTTTACTGTTGTTAGCGGGTTTACAAATTATTCCGAGAAATTTATATGAAGCATCAGCAATCGATGGAGCAGGAAAGATAAAGAGTTTTTTTAAGATCACTCTTCCATTATTAAAGCCTTCAATTTTAGTCGCGCTACTTTTTAGAACACTTGATGCATTTCGTATTTTCGATTTGATTTATGTATTAACTGGAGGTGGACCAGGAGGTAAAACAGAATCTATATCAATATATGCATATAAGATGATGTTTGCGCAAACAAGATTTGGTTATGGTTCTGCATTAGCGCTGGGTATGGCAGTAGTAGTAGCGTTAATTGCATATTTCTATATTAAAGTATTAGAAGTTGAATTAATTTCAGATTAAGGAGGAAAATAATTATGAAAGATACTAAAAAACTATTTTATATTATTGTAGGTCTATATTTGTTAATAATATTTTTCCCGTTTTTCTGGGTATTTATTACTTCTTTTAAACCAGAAAGTGAAATTTGGGGCAGTGAAGCATTAAAAGTTATTTCAAGTAATGCGACACTAGATCACTATAAAGCTCTTTTTAAAGCAAATATTTTCAATTCATTAAAAAACAGTTTTATTATTGCAAGTTTTACTACTGTTTATGTTACAGTATTGGCATCACTATGCGCCTATTCAATTGCTAGATTAAAATTTTGGGGTAAAAGACTATTATTAGCTGCTGTGCTTGGAACATCAATGTTTCCTCAAATGATTGTTGTAGGTCCTATTTATCGTGCATTTGTTGGACTTGGATGGATAAATTCATATTGGATTACGTTACCGTATTCTATGATTACATTACCGGTAGCTATATATATTTTAGTTACTCATTTTACGAAGATACCAAAAGAATTAGAAGAATCTGGAATGATAGATGGAGCTTCAAAAATACGCATATTTGGAGAGATTATTCTTCCACTGGCATTGCCAGGAATTTTCACATCAGCAATTATAACATTCATTGGAGTATGGAATGAATTCTTATTAGCATTAACTTTAAATCCAAATAGTTCATATCATACTGCAACAGTAGCAATATCATTTTTACGTGGACAATTTACAATATTTTGGGGTCAAGTGACTGCTGCAACAGTTGTTGTAACAATTCCAACATTAATCATAGTACTAGTTTTTCAAAAACAAATTATATCAGGGTTGACATCGGGAGCAGTTAAGGAGTAATAATTATGAAAAATTGGAGTTTACAAAAAAAAACATTAGATAATAAAAATCTATTGATACAAGAGAGTTTATTTGCATTGGGGAATGGATACCTCGGAGTTAGAGGGAATTTTGAAGAAGGATATCCTGAAAATATGAATTCTATTAAAGGCACATACATTAATGGGTATTATGATGTAGTTGATATATCCTATGCAGAAAATGCGTATGGATTTCCTCAAAAAAAAGATAAACTACCCAATGTTATTGATTCTCAAGGAATGAAAATTTTACTTGATGGTGAATTAGTCAGTTTATTTAACGGACATCACCATTCCTATACGCGTGAAATTTTCTTTGATAAAGGAATGCTAGAGAGAAAATTTATTTATATGACGACGTGTGGAAAAGAAGCCGAAATTATATTTCAACGATTAGTATCAAATATTTATAAGGAACTTTTTTTAAATCACCTTATTATTAAATATGATGGGGAGATTGAAGTGAAATCATGCCTAAACGGTAATGTGAAGAATTATTCAAAAGAAAATGATCCAAGAGTTTCTCAAGAAAATGAGGAATTGTTGACTATAAAAGAAATTCACATTGATAGCTTATTTATGTCAGTTAAAATAGCTACTAAAAATACTGATGTGGAAATGGCGTGTTCTACATCCCATAAAATAATAGGGGGAGTATATGAATCTACAATTCATGAGAGTTTTGGAAAGGGGATTACTTTAATAAAAGGAAACAAACATCTTGAAGTGACTAAATACAGTGTATATACAGATGCACTGCGTTATAGTAAACCGTTAGAAGATGGTAAAAGTATACTAAAAAAAATAATGGCAAAGAGCTTTGAAGAGCATCTTCAGATGCAAGTTGATTATCTTGATAGATTTTGGAAACATGCTGATATTATCATAAATGGTTCTGATAAGCATCAGTTGGCATTAAGATTCAGCTTATATCAATTGATGCAATCAGCAGGAAGAGATCAACTTAGTAATATTTCTGCTAAGGGATTAACGGGAGAAGGATATGAAGGGCATTATTTTTGGGATACAGAAATTTATGTAATTCCGCTTCTTTTAATCAATCAAGTTGAGTCGGCAAAAAAACTTTTGCTTAATCGCTATAATATGCTTGATGCAGCACGTGAAGAAGCATATATGCTAGGGCATAGAAAAGGGGTTAAATTTCCATGGAGAACAATATCAGGTAGAGAGTGTTCTGGATATTTTCCAGCTGGCACTGCTCAGTATCATATAAATGGAGATGTCGCTTATAGCTTCATTCAATATTTTCTTATGACTGGTGATGAAGAATTTGTTTTTAATTATGGAATGGAAGTGCTTCTAGAAACTGCTAGGTTATGGGTTGAAATTGGGCATTATGATAATGGAGTATTCAAAATTGATGATGTAACAGGACCGGATGAATATTCTGCTATTGTAAATAATAACTATTATACTAATGCGATAGCAAAATATAACCTTTTATGGGCAGTGAAAATATTTAAAATGATGAAAGAAAAAGCTCCTGAAAAATTAGATAAGCTTAAAGAGAAGATTCATTTCAATGAAACGGAAATTGAAGAGATGAAAAATATTAGTGAACATATATATTTACCTTATGATTCTGAACTAGGAATTGATTTGCAAGATGATTCGTTTCTTAATAAAAAGAAATGGGATTTTGAAAACACTAGAGAAGATCAATATCCTCTACTTTTAAATTTTCACCCTTTGACTATATACAGACATCAAGTTTTAAAACAAGCTGATACAGTATTAGCACATTTTCTACTCGAAGATTATACAGATTTGAAGACAATGTTAAAATCCTATGAATATTATGAACCACTTACTACACATGATTCTTCATTATCTCATTGTATTTATGGAATAATGGCATCAAAACTCGACAAATTTAATAAAGCATATGAATTCTTTGATGAATCAAGTAGATTGGATTTGGATAATACTCATGAAAATACAGAAGATGGGCTTCATATGGCAAATTTGGCAGGAACTGCAGTTTCGGTTATTTACGGATTTGCGGGTTTGCGTATTAAAGAAGATGCAATTCACATTGAACCTTGGTTACCAAAAGAATGGAGTAATTATTCTTTTTATCTTGAATATAGAGGAAGAAATATCCATGTTGAAATCAGTGACAAAATAAAAGTAGTTTTAATATCAGGTGAACCTGTGAACATCGTAATCAATCAATCGATATATTATTTACAAAACGTTGTTGAAATTGAAAATGAGAGGAGAAAATATGAAAGAGATTAAATTGTTTATTTTTGATCTTGATGGAGTGATAACTAGTACAGATAGGCAGCATTTTTTAGCATGGTCGCAGTTGGTTGAAAAATTGAATCTAGCCATGAATGAAGAAATAAATCAATCATTGAAAGGAATATCAAGAAAAGAGTCTTTTCTGAAGATTTTAAAATACAATGATAAAGAAAATCTATATTCAGATGAAAAAATCAGTGAATTGATAGACTTGAAAAATATCTATTATAAAAAATTAATTGAATCATTTGATAAATCGAATGTTTTTCCAGGCGTAGTAGAATTATTTGAAAAGTTAAAAGACAAAGGGATAAAAATAGCCATTGCCAGTGCATCTCAAAATGCTCCTAGATTACTTGAAAGAATGGATCTTATGAATTATATAGATTATGTTGTCAATCCTTCTGAAGTTGCAAATGGAAAGCCGCACCCGGATATTTTCTTGAGAGCAGCAAACGAGCTAAATATCAAGCCACAAGATTGTGTTGGATTGGAAGATGCGTTTGCTGGAATAGAAGCAATTAATAGTGCTGGAATGATTTCAGTGGGTATAGGAAACGAATCAGAACTTCCTGAGGCTGATTATATCTATAATTCAGTTGAAGAAATTGATTTAAAAGATCTTTTTAATAAAATTAAATCTGCATTTCCAATTTTATTGTAACGGAATCGGAGATGTTTAAGAATATTATCTTTACAGAATTTTGGAAAGGCAGGATTAAATAAATAATCTGCACAACTATATGCTGTGCAGATTATTACTATTTTCTTCTTTTTTTATTTTTTAATTTTTCTTTCTCTATTTGTTTCCTTTCAAAAAAAGCAATTTCTCTTTTCAATTTCAAATAATTATTATATCTGGTTTCAGTTAATCTTCCATCATTCAATGCTTTTTTAATCGCACAATCAGGTTCCTTTGTATGAGTACAATCTCTGAATTTGCATTCACTGGATAGAATAACAATATCTTGATATGTTCTATCCAGGCCTTCTTCATTATCGAGAAGCTGTAATTCTCTCATACCAGGTGTATCGATTATAATGGTGCCATTTGAAGATAAATACATTTCTCTATTTGTTGTAGTATGTTTCCCTTGATCATCATTTCTAATTTCTCCAACTTTTATAGCCTCTTCACCTAATAACATATTTATAATACTGGATTTACCAACACCCGATGATCCTACAAAGGAAATCGTTTTTCCAGAATCGAGATACGTATCTAAAATATTGCTTATACTATCAGGATCATAAATGCTTACAGGATATACATTTACGCCAAATGCAATTTTTTCTATTTCACTAATTTTTTCATCGATATCATCGCATAAGTCAGATTTCGTTAAAAGAACTACCGGTACAGCACCGCTATCCCAAGCGATAGATAGGTATCTTTCGAGTCTTTTAATATTGTAGTTGTGATTTACTGACATGCATATGAATATCGTATCTATGTTTGTTGCAATAATTTGTTCGTCTGATTTTTTGCCTGCGACTTGTCTTGACAATATACTGTATCTAGGAAGAATATCTGTAATTCTAGTGTTTTTCGAATCGCCGGTATGTTCGATGACAACCCAATCTCCTATAGCAGGAAAATCACTTCTCTCAGTTGAGGTGTTCATCATTTTGCCACTCACAATACCATTATAAATTCCTCTGTCACATACTAACTTATACATCCCTCTTTGTTCACTGATGATTCTTGCAAGTAATCTTTCTTCATTCATATGAGATGGATGAGAAAGACCCCATTTGGTTAAATTATTCATTTTCGTTTCCTCCGCTTAATTGATTTTGGGCATAAAAACACCCTGAAATGTAGTTGTATCACTTCAGGGCAATAATAAGCGTTGAAAATTTGATGTTATTAAATAAACACCTGAAGTGACGATTTTGAAATTTGATTAAATATTATATTAAGATTTAACATAAGACATCACTCCTTTTACTTGTAATTTATTCATTTTAATTGTAGCATAAGGTTTGAGAAAATAAAAGAGTGATAAAATTCAAGTTTAGGATGGATATATATGAAAAACAATAAACAATATAAAAGTAAAAAGAATGTTAAAAGACCAACTGGACAAAAAAGCGAACCTGTTGAAGTTAAATGTATAGCTTCAGATGAATCTGGAAGAGGATTGATTGAATATGAAAATAAACGCATTTCGATTCCGTATTTAATAGAAGGTGAAAAGGCCTTGGTTCGTATATCGAAACAAGGGAAACATACAAATGCAAAGATAGTATCTATAAAAGAAAAGTCAAAGAACAGAGTAGAGCCTAAGTGTAAATATTTTTATGAATGTGGAGGGTGTCAACTTCAGCATTTGAGTTATGAAGCACAGTTGTCATTGAAAGAAAATTACGTGAGGAATCTGATGAAGCCTTTTGGAAAGGTGCAAAACATTATTTCTATGGAAAATCCTTATGACTATAGAAATAAGATTCATTCTGCATTTGCCTCAACAAGAGATAGAGAAATAGTTTCTGGATTCTATAAAGAGTTCTCTCACGAAATAATACCTATTGAAAGATGTATTATTCAAGATGAAAGAGCAGACAAAATATTGAAAACAATAAGAGAACTAGTCAAGTCTTTTAAAATCAAGCCTTATAAGGAAGATTACCAAGAGGGATTTTTAAGACATGTACTAATTAAAACTGGTTTCAAAAGTAACCAAATAATGGTTGTGTTTGTTGTTTCGAACAAAATTTTCCCATCAAAGAATAACTTTATGAAAGTATTGCGTGAAAAACATCCAGAAATATCTACGATTATTATGAATATAAATAATAAAAGTACTAGTGTTGTATTGGGAAATAATGAAATGGTTGTATATGGAAAAGGTGTAATTGAAGATACACTTTGTGGATTTACTTTTCAAATATCCGCAAAATCTTTTTATCAGATAAATCCTATTCAAACAGAAAAACTTTACAACAAAGCAATTGAATTTGCAAATTTAAAAGGCAATGAAACAGTTCTAGATGCTTATAGTGGCATTGGAACGATTTCTTTGATAGCGAGCAAAAAGGCAAGTGAAGTCATCGGTGTGGAGATAAATAGAGATGCTGTTCAAAACGCTATAAAAAATGCAAGAATTAATAAAGTGAATAATGTTAAATTTTATCAAGGGGATGCAGGAGAATTTATGATGGCCTTAGCCAATGATAAAACTCACATTGACACTGTTTTTATGGATCCGCCTAGAAACGGCAGCGATGAGAAGTTTTTATCTTCTGTTGCAAGTCTCAAACCAAAAAAAATAGTATATATCTCTTGCAATCCAACAACTCAAGCTAGAGATTTGAAATATTTGACTAGTAGAGGGTATAGAGTAGACAAGATTCAACCTGTAGATATGTTTCCACATACTTCGCATGTGGAATGTTGCGTACTACTAGTTAAGAATAAGTAAGGTGGATAGGTAAATTAACTGGTTGAAATTATAGCCAGTTTTATTTTTTGTATGTTTCCTCGGACTATACATGTGGAGTATTGCTCACTACTAGCAAGAAAATAGCAATGTGTATTGGTTAATTAACTGACTGAAATTATAGTCAGTTTTTTTATACACAAATTAGATTTTTTATAGTAATTGGATGTAATTTAATTACGCTCGTTGATAGCATAAGCGGAATTAATTGACTAACAACGAATAATTACCTATAATAGAGATAGTATTCCGCGCAGAGTGTTGTAAAGCGGAAAAAAGGAACGTGATTGAGATGATTGAGATGAAACGAGTGATAGATGAATTTGAAAAGAATAATGGGATTCTAAAAACAATTCAGTTGAAATCAATAGGTTTGACATATCGAGATATAAACAAACTAATTGGAATGAACAAGATTGAACGAATTAAAAATGGCTATTATAAGATTGCTGACGACGAATTAAGTGAGATTGAAATGATTGCAGGTTTATATCCAGATGGCATTTTATGTATGGATTCAGCACTGTTTTATTATGGTTATAGTGATAAAACTCCTTTAGAGTGGACAATTGCTTTTAATAAACATACTTCGAAAACCCGCTTTAAAATTGATTACCCATTTATAAAACCCTATTTTATTGAACCAAGTATTTTAAACCTTGGAGTCACTAAAGCTGATTATGAAGTTTGTAGCATGAAGATATATAATCGTGACCGATTGATTTGCGATTGTTTAAAATATGAGAACAAAATGGATAAAGAAACATTTAACAAAGCCATTCAAAACTATTTGGCAGACCCGAAGAAAAATATTGCCAATCTGATTGACTATGCAAAAATAAGAAGAGTAAGCAAGAAATTGCATAATATTATTGGAGTGTGGTTATAATGGATCGAGCAAAATCAATTATCGCTCAATTGAAGAATAAGAGTGCTATAACGGGGAAACCTTTACAATTGCATCTTCAATTATTTTGTCAGGAAGAGTTGCTTAGAAGAATATCTTTGTCAAGGTATGTGGATAATTTAATTCTAAAAGGAGGATTATTTATATATACACTAACAAATTTTGAAAGTAGAGCAACTATCGATATTGATTTTCTGCTGAGAGATTTTCCAAGTAGCATAGAAGATATTAAGAGAATAATCGTGGAGATAATTAATATTGAAACGGAACAGGATTATGTTATTTTTGAAATTCTCAGTTTTTCTGAAATAACCCCTTTAAGTAAATATAAAGGAACATCGATTCAACTAGTTGGAAGAATTGGAAATACTAGAACACCAATAAATGTTGATTTTGGAATTGGTGATGTAATAGTTCCAAGTTCAGAAATGCGAAATATACCTACTCAGTTGGATAAATTTGATTCTCCTAGGATTAATACTTATTCATTAGAAAGTGTCATAGCAGAAAAAGTGGATGCAATGATTCAAAGGTACGAACTGACTAGTAGAATGAAAGATTTGTTTGATATATATTATTTAGCAAATACATTTGTTTTTGAAGGTGAAAAACTACAAATGGCATTAATTCAAACACTAGATAATAGAGGGACGAATTATCAAAAAAATAGTCTGGAAAGAATAATGAAGTTTGCTGAAAATCAAGAAATGTTAAAGAAATGGTCTGCTTTTTTAAGAAAACAAAAGATATCAGAGCCTAGCCTAACTAGTGTTCTTGAAGTTATTGGTCAATTTATTCAGAAACTATATAATTGTTCATTTGATGAAACAGAATTTGTTGGGATATGGAATCCCGATTTACTTAACTGGGAGTAGATGTATGTAGATATATTACATTCGACTTGACATGTGGAATGTTGCGCACTACTAGTTAAGAATAAGTAAACATGATAGAGGGAGGAACTTTGTTTTTTAAAATTTATCGACAAAAGCCCTATTTCTCTATCATTCTGTTTTTTTTATAAAAAAGTTTATTTATTTATTTGACAAACTATTTATTTCATGTTAGTATTAGTCGTTGCTTAAATTAACAGAAACAAATTTAACATGAATGTTTTTTAATTGGTGCTGATCTTTATAGTGTTATCCTAATTTAGAAATGTATTTGTTATCTGTTTTAAAAGATTTAAGGAAAATAAATTTAGGAGGTACTA
>DAOUQP010000212.1 GCA_030625575.1 Eubacteriales bacterium
AACAGAATTCTTATCAATTTAAACATTGTAAAAATAAAAGCAGCTTAGAAATTTTACTCTCTAAACTGCCATATCAATCTTAGTTTTCAAAGCTATTTTATTTGTTTTTATGCTCCACCAACACCAGTTGACAAAGATCCCAAAAAACCACCCTACTAAGTAGAGTGGTTCTGGTCATTCGATAGCAAACCATTCACACTCATATCCACTACAGAAACATTTTCATCATTTACGCAGATTAGTAAAACCAATAATAATCTTCTTTTAGATCAATTAAAAGATTTTTGATTCTTTGATCTTTAACTTTCTGTGTTTCAGTTTTATAGAATTCTGAAAACCTGATTTTATTCTCTATTTCACCGCTCCCTGCTACCCTTTGAAAACTGAATTCATCATTGCTGATTGAATCATACATCATAAGTTGAAAGAATATTTTCCCATCACTTTGGGATTGATTATCAAGCCACTCATACGCAGATAGGTATTCACCATTTTTTATTTGCTCAAAGAAAGATGAATAATCATTGGTTTCCAAGACAGCTTGATAATTATTTTTGAATTTTTCAGTCATTTTTTCTATTTCATTCCCGATAAATAGATAATGAAAAAATCTTTCTTTATCATTAGCGAAATCTCCATTTTCTTTCAAAAGTTCAATTCCCTCTGAATACCTGCCCATATTTATCAAACTTTCCGCCAAACTGTACATAGTATAGATTGACCCGTTCGATTTATAAAGTTCATTTAATACTTCTATCTGTTTTCCATATTCATACACTTCGCCATAAAGTCTCGCTAAACTATAACACCTTGCATCAGTCTTACCATATTGATCTATAAGAATTTCTAAGTACTTTATCGCTTCACTACAATCTTTTCCTTCAAGTTTTTGTCCGTATTCACCTTCATATGGTATCATTCCTCTCCTATATAACGATGTTAATACTTTCAAGTTGTGCTCTGAGATATTTTGCTTGTACCACCCCATTGCTTCATCAACTCTTTTTTCTGCTAGAAGTTTATCTCCTTCATTCATTTCATCATTGCCCTCGACAAAAATCCGAGTTGCCAACGAATTGGAGAAAACGCCATTATATATATGAATACGACTATCTTCATATGGATAAACTTTAAAATAGTAATCCGCACTGAGATAAAGAGGTTCTAAAAATCGTTTGATTTCCAATTCATCTTCAACTCCAGAAATATAATCGAACGGATAACCAGATAATGATAATAGTCCGCTGATAGACAAGTCACCTTCCATTTCATTTGATGATATTTTAAGATCGATTCCTCTACCATTTGCATCAAAACTAGGATCGGCATAGCTGATATTCAAAAAATAATACTTATCATCTGCTTTCCTTGAGTCTTCAATCTTATATCGAAGTTTATCGCCTTCTACTGAAAGCTCAGAAAAATAAACGCCATCACTAAAATCGAAATCAATTTCTTCATCATCTGGATTATCTCTATCTATTTCAAAATCATAGGCAAATTGTTTATCTAGAACTAATTGCCACGGTATAAGAATTCCTAAATCTCTTGTGTTTTCTCCAATTCTTTCTATTGAGTATTCTCCCTTTTCATTGGTTATAAAAACTTCACTATCAAAGCCATCAGTACTAGACATGGAATTATCTGTTCTTTC
>DAOUQP010000005.1 GCA_030625575.1 Eubacteriales bacterium
TAATGACATTCATTATGCTGTTCAACAACGCGATATTCGTGCCCGGCTTTATTTGTAAAAACGCATCCGAATAATCAGCCATTTCAATTCTTCTTGGCTCGGCAACTATTAATTTCGCTCCCCTGGCAATAGCTCTTTTCATTCTAGTAGCTATAACCGGATGATTTTCAGTTGTATTTGAACCTATTATAAAAATCACATCTGTACTGTCCAATTCATTAATGCTGTTTGTCATAGCACCGCTTCCTAATGTAGCTGCAAGACCTGCAACTGTCGAAGCATGTCAGAGGCGTGCGCAATGATCGACATTGTTCGTTCCAATACCCGCTCTAAATAATTTTTGGAACAAGTAATTCTCTTCATTACTGCATCTAGCAGATGCAAAACCGGCAATCGTATCAACCCCATGCCTTTTTTTTGTCTCATTTATCTTAGACGCTATTAAATCATACGCTTCTTCCCATGTAGACTCGACAAGCTCTCCTTTTTTTCGAATGAGAGGTTTTTTAAGCCTATCCGGATGATTGATAAAATCAAATCCAAACTTACCTTTCACACACAGCAAACCTTCGTTCGACGGTCCGTCAGCCGCGTCTACTCCTACTACTTTGTCATCTTTAACCAATAAATCTATTTGACAACCCACTCCACAATATGAACAAGTAGTTCTCACTTTTTCTATTTCCCAACGTCTGAATTTTTCTTTGGATTTAGGCATTATAGCTCCAACCGGACATACAGAAACGCAATTTCCACATGACACGCAAGCAGAATAATCTATTTGCGTTTCAAAACCCGCTCCAACAGTTGTTTCAAAACCTCTTCCGATCAATCCTAAAATGTTTTTCCCCTGCAATTCAGAACAAACTCTAACACAATTTCCACACATGATGCATTTACTCATGTCTCTTATATAAAACGGATTGCTATCGTCAATTAAATAGTTCTTTTTAGCTCCCACAAAACCCGATTCTTTAACATCGTATTCATAGCAATAATCCTGTAGTTTGCAATCTCCCGCTTTTTCACAAGTCAAACAATCCAATGGATGATTGGCGATAAGCAATCTCAAAATTTCTTTTCTAGCTTCGATTACCCTATCACTATGTGTATATATTTTCATATCTTCATCTATTTGCGTAGAACAAGAAGGTCTTAGATTTCTCATCCCTTCAACTTCCACCACACAAAGCCTGCATGTAGATTGCGGTTTCACTCTTTCATCATAACATAGCGTAGGTATATCTATTTTTAATTCTCTACACGCTTGAAGAATAGTAAACTTTTTAGGAAATTCGACTTTTACTCCATTAATAGTTATTTTCACCATCAGTATGTTCCCCCTCTCATATCTTCAATTATTTCTTGATTATTATGTCGAATGGACAAATTTCCAGACATTCCCCACATTTTATACATTTATCATCATCAATCGTATGTTGTTGTTTAATCACTCCGGAAATCGCACCTACCGGACATACACTAACACATTTTGAACACCCTTTACAATCGTCGGCAACAAAATATTGAATCAATTCGTGACAATATCCTGCAGGGCATCTGTTTTCAAACACATGAGCTTTATACTCGTCTTCATAATATTTCAAAGTCGACAACACAGGATTTGGAGCTGTTTGCCCCAACCCGCATAAAGATGTGTCCTTAATAACATACGCCAGTCTTTCTAATTTCACTAAATCTTCTGCTTCTCCGTTTCCAGTCGTAATTTTCTCAAGTATCTCGAGCATCCTCTTTGTACCTTCCCGACACGGAGTACACTTGCCACAAGATTCATCAACAGTGAAATCCAAGAAAAATCTAGCTATATCCACCATACAGTTATCTTCATCCATAACGATCATTCCACCAGAGCCCATCATCGATCCCAGTTCAATCAATGTTTCGTAATCTATTTCCACATCCAAGTGATCTGAAGTGATGCATCCCCCTGAAGGCCCTCCGGTTTGAACAGCTTTGAATTCTTTGCCGTTCGGTATTCCGCCTCCTATATCAAAAATAATTTCTCTAAGTTTTGTCCCTATCGGTATTTCAACCAATCCAGTATTGCTGATCTTTCCGCCAAGTGCAAATACCTTTGTCCCAGGTGATTTTTCAGTTCCAATACTTCTGAACCAATCCACACCTTTTAAAATAATCTGAGAAATATTTGCATATGTCTCTACATTGTTCAATATCGTCGGCATTCCCCACAAACCTTTAATCGCAGGAAACGGCGGTTTGTTTCTCGGCATTCCTCTTTCCCCTTCTATCGAAGCAATAAGAGCTGTTTCTTCACCGCATATAAACGCCCCTGCGCCTAACCTTAATTCTACATCGAAATTAAAACCTGAATCAAAAATATTCTCACCCAACAAACCATATTCTCTGGCTTGTTCGATTGCAATTTCCAGTCTTTTTATCGCCAATGGGTACTCGGCCCTGATATATATATAACCTTGACTTCCACCGATAGCATATCCTGCAATCGCCATCGCTTCTATTACACTATGCGGGTCTCCTTCCAATACACTTCTATCCATAAATGCTCCCGGATCGCCTTCATCCGCATTACACAGAACATATTTCTGCTTACCTTCGGCCTTTGCAGCAAAACTCCATTTCAGTCCAGTAGGAAAACCCCCGCCTCCTCTACCTCTTAGGCCTGATTTCCTTATGACCTCCACCACTTCTTCAGAAGTCATTTCTGTCAATACTTTTCCCAGCGCCATATATCCATCATAAGCTATGTACTCGTCAATATTTTCTGGATTGATTACCCCACAGTTTTTCAACACTATTCTTGTTTGTTTTTTATAAATTTTTGAATCATTCAATGATGTAACAATATTTTTACCGACAATCCCTTTGTATAACAATCTATCGACTATTCTTCCATTCAACAAATGTTCTACTACTATTTCATTGATGTCGCTTGCTTGTACATGAGAATAAAACACACCTTCAGGGTACACTACAAAAATCGGACCTTCTTCACATAGACCAAAACATCCCTTAGGCAATACTTGCACCTCGGTTTTTAGCCCAACTTCTTTTATTTTCCCCTTCATTTTTTTAACTATTTCATCTTTATGTGCCGATGTACAATTGGCGCCACCGCAAATAAGTACATACGATTTAATACCATCCATATTCTTTACCACCTTTACTCACTTAATAAAGTTCTACTTTTCATATGCTCCAATTGTATATTCATACACTATATTTCCTTTTGCAATATGTTCATCAATCACATTCATCGCTTTTTCTTCAGTCATATATACATATGTCGTTTTATTGCCGTCAGATGCATACACTTCCACAACTGGTTCAAATCTACAAATTCCAATGCAACCAGTCATATGCACTTCAACATTTTTCATTTTTCTTTTACCGACTTCCTCTTCTATAATCGAAAACACCGGTTTGGCTCCCGCCGCAATGCCGCATGTAGCCATACCTACTACAATTCTAATTCCGTTCTTTTTAGAATCAAGATTGATTTTTTTCAACGTTTCTTCCTTAAGTTTCATTAATTCCTCTAAAGATTTCAATTATCGCACCTCCAAAATTTAATAGAATTCATCATTTATATTTTTCTAGCATTTCCGCTACTTCGCTTGCATCGAATTTAGCATATACATCTTCATTCACCATTATCACCGGAGCCAACCCGCATGCTCCAATGCACCTTGTCGCTTCCAATGAAAACAATCCGTCTTTAGTTGTCTCCCCGACATCAATCCCGAGCTCTTTTATTATTTGATTAAGAATCTTCTGAGAATCTTTAACATAACATGCCGTTCCCATGCAAACTCCAATATTATATTTACCTTTAGGTATAAGCGTAAATTGGGAATAAAATGTCACAACTCCATAAATTTCAGCTATCGGTTTATTCAGCCCTTCAGAAATGATCACTTGCACTTCTTTCGGTATATATCCAAATATTCCTTGAGCATCGTGCAGCACTGGTATCAGCGCACCTTTCATGTCTTTTTTTTCTTCAATCATTTTTTTCAATTCTTTAATCTTGTCAGCATTTTTTTCAAAGTCAAACTCGAGCATCATTATTTCCCCCTATTACAATGTATTTGCAGCATATAACTACATCGTTTTTCCATATTCAATCTTAATATTCAATATTCTGAATATTTTATAAACTTTTTTCATTATACCAAGGATTATCATAAACAAGTGTATATTCTTTAAAAAATTTCATTTTTTCATATATATTTCATATAAATTCATGTTTAAACATAACCTATCCGTATATGTACTACGAGTATGACGGTTGCATCAACTTGACAACTAACCTTTTAAGGTGTTGAATATACAATAACTGATTCTTATCAATAAAAAAGTTGACAATATATAAGATAAAGATGGAGGTGTATCATGAGTTTTAAGAAAATAGAGACCAAGACGTTTGACGATTTGCACAAACAAGGCATAGAAAAATTCGGCGATGACTATATAGCAGCTATTGAAGAAATCGATTATAAAAAATTATTGGCACAAACACTTAAAGAGGCAAGGGAAAACCAGGGACTAACACAATACGAACTAGCAAAACTGCTTAATAGAAAACCTCAGAAAATTTCTGAATACGAGAGAAGCATTAGAATTCCAAGTGTGATCAATTTAATCAATATCGCAAAAGCACTGCATTGCACATTGATAATCGATCCAGAAAATAAGGAAACCCCTATAAAAATAGCACCATACGAATCGCCCAACAACTAACGAACAACTCATTTAATTCTATATTTCAACGAATTAACCGTAGTATATTTCTATCAATCTTTTCATAGAAAAGCAAGCTGTCTAAACTGGTTAATCTATGTCTCCTATATACATGAATCTTCCGTCAATTATGTCTTTTAGATTTTAAAGCGGGGGTTTTCTTTTGGGTTTTTAGACAAATTCAATACTCTCTTAGGATCCCTGCTTATTAACATTCCACTATTTTGTTGAATATAATCAACAAACTCAACTTTCGAATAACGATCTTGATCTAACTCAAATCTTCTTGACCTAGCTGGAATTTTTAATTCCATAGCAGGTCAGATATAACGAGATAGAAATTTTAATTTCGTTATCGAGACTATTCGATTCCGTAGTAGGTCAGACACGACTTTGACAGAAATTTTCCTATGGTTATAAGAATTTCGTTGTCAAAACCGTACCTCTTACTTTAAAATTCATTCTTATGACAAGAACTCTCTTTATATACTTTTTACATAAACCGACAAATATTTTTATGTAAGAATTTTTCAAATTTTATCCATCTCTCTAAACCTCAGTAGTATAATATTTGTATAAGTTGATTTTTTAGAAAATTCTTATATTTGATCGGTAAAAATAAATTTTTAAATGGAGGGCTATTCGGTGAAAATTAAAGATCCCGTAAACAGAGTCGATATACAAGCTAAGCTTAACGGTTCAGTTAAATACATTGAAGATATGATATTTGAAAATCTTCACTATGCTAGAACCTTGAGAAGCAGTATACCGAGAGGTAAAATTTTAAGTGTTGCATACCCTGACATTATTGAAGGTATAACAATAGTCGATAAAAACGACATTATTGATAAAAACGAAGTCTCGATGATCGACACAGATATGCCGATATTTGCAGACAGCGAAGTAAATTACGTGGGCGAACCTATTGCATTGATTGTGGGAAAAGATAAAAACCAGGTTATCGAATTCTTCAATAAAATAATTGTAGAATACGAACCGTTAGAAGCAGTTCTTACCATGGGTGATAATGCAACTTTTTCAAAGAGAACATATACAAAAGGAGATTTATCCAAGTACAGTACCTTGGAAGAATTTTCAGGTCATTATAAAACAACATATCAAGAACAACTCTACATGGAAAAACAAGGAGTTGTAGCTAATTATGTGGATAAGCGCATTGAAATCTACGGCAGCATGCAATGCCCTTACTACATTAAAAACGCCTTGATCAACGCCTTGGGTTTTAACGAAAACAGGATAAGAGTCATTCAAACAACTACAGGTGGAGCCTTCGGAGGAAAAGAGGATTACCCCTCTCTCATGGCATGCCAAACAGCTCTCGCATCTATAAAGATAGGTGCTCCAGTCAGACTGATATTCGACAGAAGAGAAGATATCATATTTACAACTAAAAGACATCCATCGGAAACCAACATCACTTCATATTTGGAAAACGGAAAAATCAAAGGCATGAAAATAGACGTCGAACTGGATGCAGGTCCGTACCTAGGGCTGTCGGACGTCGTTCTTCAAAGAGCCATTTTAAGCATGACAGGAGCATACCAGATAGAAAATTTAGAGGTCAACGGTGTAGTATATAAAACCAACAACGTCTTCAACGGTGCATTCAGAGGATTCGGAGCTCCACAGAGCCTCTTCGCTCTAGAGCAACATATGACTCAAATCGCCAAGCACCTGGGAAAAGATCCGCTAGACTTGAGAAGAGAGTACTTTGTTCAAACAGGACAACTTACATCGACCAATGGGATTTTTCACGAAAATATATACCTCGCTAAAATGGCTGACAAATTAGAAGAGATTTCTGATTATAAAAATCTGAAAAAAGAATCGGATGACGGAAATCTAGTGGGATATGGCTTTGCAATAGTACCTCACGGCGGCGGCTTCACAGGCGACGGAGAAGCTGTACATATCAAAGCCGTAGTCAAACTTAAAAAAGATACAGAGGGGTTTGTACATATCCTTGTATCGAATGTCGAAATGGGACAGGGGGCTTTGACAGCACTTGCAAAAATAGTAGCTAGCGCTCTCGATATTCCTTTAGATAGAGTCGTTTATAAAAATACAGATACACACGCAGTTCCCGACTCGGGACCGACAGCAGCATCAAGAACAACCATGGTAATAGGAAAGCTTCTATATGAAGCCGCTGTTAAATTAAGAGAAGTAATGGACGTGAATGAAGAGATTATTATAACAGAGCACTATAAACAACCAGATTACATCGAGTGGGATCAAGATACGCTTCAAGGGAACGCTTACCTATCGTATTCATGGGCAGCGCTTTTAGCAAGAGTAGAAGTAGATCCACTGACTTTGGAAGTCAGTTGCACAGATATATACGGAATATACGATGTAGGTATCCCCGTTGATGAAAAATTATTGCTTGGTCAAGTTCACGGCGGTGTAATCCAAGGTATGGGCTACGGAATGATGGAAGCGATGTATTCAGATGGTGGAAAAATACAACAGAATTCATTCGCTTCTTATGCGGTTCCAACCACTGTCGATGTTCCAAACATCCACTCCGATTGGATAATAAACGAATATGAAGACGGTCCTTTTGGAGCTAAAGCTGCTGGCGAACTCACACTTGTTGGAGTGGCACCGGCTATAGCCTCTGCAGTGGCGGACGCTATCGGTAAGGATATATATGAAATTCCTGTACTCCCAGAAAAAATACTGGAGGTGACAAAATGAGAAATATTACTTTTACACTAAACGGAGAAAAAGTCACAGTTGAAACAACTCTAAGCAGAAGACTTCTCGATGTCATAAGAATTGATTTAGGGCTGACCGGCACTAAAGAAGGATGCGGAGAAGGCGAATGCGGAGCTTGTCAAGTTTACCTCGACGGAAAAATAGTCAACTCATGTCTAGTACCTATGTCGAATGTCATAGGTAGAGAAGTTCAAACCATCGAAGGTTTTGCCAAAACAAAAGCTTATGAAAAAATAGAAAAAGCATATATCGAAGAAGGGGCGGTTCAATGCGGATTTTGCACCCCGGGAATGGTTATGGCGACAAACGCTCTTTTAAAAGACAATGCACATCCCAACAGTAAAGAAATTAAAGAGAGTCTTGCAGGAAACATCTGTAGATGCACAGGATATCAAACGATTTTCAAAGCGGTTAAAAAAATTGCCGATGAGGAGGAGAAATAATGTTGAATCACATCAGACCGAAAAATGTCACAGAGCTCCTCGAAGCTTTAGATAAACAATACTACCATGTATTCGCCGGCGGAACCGACCTTATGATCAGAAAAAGACAGTGGCAAGGCGCTGAAAGGAAATTTGATAAAGATATAGCCTTTATCTCCCACCTTGATGAACTAAACGGAATAGAAGAAACCACAGATTCATACATCATAAAAACTTTGGTTACTCAAGCAGAAATGACAAAATCAGATATTCTACCCGAGTATCTTAAAACTCCATTTTCTCAGATGGCAAATATAGCTATAAGAAACATTGCCACTGTTGGAGGAAATGTCGTCAACGCGGCTACCGTTGGGGACAGCATCCCGGTATTGATGGCCTTAGATGCTAAATTGGTTTTGAAAAACATCTACGGTGAGAGAACACTAGAAATCGATGAATTCATCCAAGGTAAATATAAAACTGTAAAAAAAGACAATGAAATTTTAGAAAAAATCATTATCCCTAAAGTGGAATTCGACGGATATCGCTACAAAAAACTCGGCCAAAGAAAAGCAGGCATATTATCTAAACTATCAATTTTCATTGTTTATAAAAAAGACAACGACGACCTCACCGATATTAGAATCGCTATCGGTGCAGTCAACGAAATACCTATAAGACTCAAAGAAGAAGAGAAAAAGCTTATAGAAACAAAAGACATAAATCGATACCTTGATAAATTGAGTTCAGCAATAAACTCAAAAGATGATAATCGTTCTACTAAAAACTACAGGGAGCAAATCAGTAAAAGACTGGTTAGAAAATATTTAGAAGAAATTATGCAAGGAGGAATATAAATGCACGGCACACTAAAAGGAAAACACTTCATCTCTTTAAGAGATTGGTCCAACGAACAAATCGACCTTCTATTGGACACATCAGCAGACCTTAAAAGAAAGCATTATATGGACGTTACTACAAACTACCTTCCCAATAAGACGATTTTTCTTATGTTCTTTGAGCAAAGCACAAGAACGAGAAACTCGATGGAAGCTGGAATAGCACAACTTGGCGGACATGCAAACTTCTTGGATACTTCAACAATGCAAATCAGCCATGGTGAAGTAGCAAAAGATACAGCTGTCATTCTTTCAAGTTTTGGTCATGGAATTGCTTGTCGCTACTGCGATTGGGGTATTGGTAATAAATATATAACAGACATGGCCAAGCATTCGTCAAGACCTATTATGAACTTGCAGTGCGACTTATATCACCCGATGCAAGGCGTTGCCGACTTATTGACAATCAAGGAGAAATTCCCGGGCGGAACTAAAAACATTAAGATTTCAATCATCTGGGCATATGCGACTTCTCATAAAAAACCTGTAAGCGTACCACTGACGCAGACGCTGTTGTTCCCGAGATACGGAATGGATGTTACACTTGCATACCCAAAAGGTTTCGAACTTCCCGATTGGGTAATCGAAGAAGCTAAAGAAAATGCACGAATCCACGGTGGTTCATTTAAAATCACCAACAATATGGACGATGCATTTAAAGATGCCGATATTGTCATTCCAAAGAACTGGGGTTCTTGGAGCGGTAAAAATCCGGATGTCGATATAAATGATTTTAAAGATTGGAAATGCACAGAAGAGAAAATGGCACTTGCAAAAGATAACGTTTACTATATGCACGCACTACCTGCAGATAGAGGAAACGAAGTTGAAGATTCTGTTATAGACGGCCACCACTCGATAGTTTATCAAGAAGCAGAAAATAGACTACATACAGCCAAAGCTGTCATGGCATTAACATTATAGGAGGAAATTAGATATGAGAAAAGTACCTGTTATAGGTCCAACTTATGAAGAGATGTTGCACCCTTGGAAAATCGATTCTGTAATCAGAAAAAAAGCAGAAGAGATGAAAAGTATCGATCATTTGCATCCGCTTAATCTTTACAATATCAATTGGAGAGGTTTCGATAATAAAATCAAGTATTTTGTACTTACCAAAGAATTTACAGGCGTCGATGCAAACATCGTAGTAATGTACGCAAAAGATATGCCGTCAGGTTCACATAAAGTGGGACCTACTTACTCGGTGTTGACTGAAATGACAGTCTCACATCAAGTGGATCCATTAATTCACAAACTGGTATGGCCGTCAACTGGCAACTACGGCGTAGGTGGCGCTTGGGTCAGTTCTAGAATGAATTACGACTCGCTGGTTATTCTACCAGAAGAGATGAGTACGGAGAGATTTGATCTTATCGAGGAATACGGTTCAAGCGTTATAGCGACACCAGGTTGCGAATCGAATGTAAAAGAGATATACGATAAAACCCATGAATTAAAAGCTGAAGATCCTGAGAGAATCAGAATTCTTAATCAATTCGATTCTATGGCCAACTACAGATTCCATGAGTATGTGACTGGAAATACAATGGTTGAACTTGTAAAAGAAGAAAATATAGGTAACGGGGAAATTGCAGGAGTTGCATTGACTGTCGGCAGCGCTGGAACGATAGCGGCCGGTGATAGGGTAAAAAAAACATTCCCTAACGCAAAAGTCATAGCAGGCGAACCTGTTCAGTGTCCTACTCTATCGCTTAACGGATATGGCGGACACGATATTCAAGGCATTGGCGACAAGCACGTCACTTGGATTCACAACGTTTACAATACTGATGGAGTAGTTCAGATAGACGATATGGACTGTAAACGCATGCTTAAAGTAATATCTACAAAAGAAGGACAAAAGTACTTGAAGACAATAATGGATTCTGAAGATGTCGACTTCATGTCAGAAAAACTGGGAATCTCAGGTGTTGCAAATATTATAGCAGCTATAAAAACAGCCAAACATTATGATTTAAAAGAAGGCGAGAACATAATGGTCATCGCTACTGATTCGCTTTCTCGATATCACTCGGTAATGGATCAACAAGAAGATATGACGGTTGAGACAGCTAAGAGATATCACGAAAGAATATTCTTATATCAAGAACCTTCTTACTTCTTCGAAGGCGACAGAATGAATAAGGCTAGATGGCATAATCTTAAATACTACACTTGGGTTGAACAACAAGGTAAAACTGTTGAAGAGTTAAATGATCAAAAAGAACAAAAATATTGGTTGAATGAAGCAAATAAAGTTGAAGAGTTTGATAAATTAATCTTGGAATACAGAGAAAAACATAGTAAAGAACTTAATGATATTTTGGGTGTTTAAGAGAATCATATGAAGAATTCTAAATATACGAAGTAAAAATGGAGGGTAATACAATGGAGTACAAATTTAATGAAGTGTTGAAAAAAGCACAAGAGTATGAACCGCAAATGACAAAGTTTCTTCGCGATATGATAGCTATTCCAAGTGAAAGCTGTGATGAAGAGAAAGTTGTCTTAAGAATTAAAGAAGAGATGGAAGAAGTAGGCTTTGATAAGGTGGAAATCGATCCTATGGGTAATATTTTAGGATATATTGGTCATGGTAAACATATCATTGCTATGGATGCGCATATTGATACAGTGGGTATCGGTGATATTAAACTTTGGGATGTCGACCCGTATCAAGGTAAGGAAGATAGTGAAGTTATTTATGGACGTGGTGGAAGTGATCAAGAAGGCGGAATGGCATCTATGGTCTATGCTGGAAAGATAATAAAAGACTTGAAATTAGAAGATGATTACACATTGATTGTTACTGGTACAGTTCAGGAAGAAGACTGTGATGGTTTATGTTGGCAATATATTATCAATGAAAGTAAGATCAAGCCTGAATTCGTTGTAATTACTGAACCTACTTCTTTAAATATCTATAGAGGACATCGTGGAAGAATGGAAATCAAGGTAACAACCAATGGAATAAGTTGTCACGGTTCAGCTCCTGAAAGAGGCGATAATGCAATATATAAAATGGCTCCAATTGTTAATGAATTAAAAGCACTTCATGAAAACTTAGTTTATGATGAATTTTTAGGAAAAGGTTCATTAACAGTTTCAGAGATATTCTTTAGTTCTCCATCTAGATGTGCAGTAGCTGATGAATGTAGTATTTCTATCGATAGAAGATTGACTGCTGGTGAAACATGGGAATATGCTCTTCAACAGATAAGAAATCTACCATCTGTCAAATCATCAGATGCCAAGGTTTCAATGTACAATTATGATCGTCCGTCGTATACAGGACTAGTATATCCAACGGAAAGTTATTTCCCTACTTGGGTTCTAGAAGAAGAACATCCGGCGTGTCAAGCGATGGTTAAATCTTATGAAGGTCTATTCGATGAAGAACCACTAGTTGATAAGTGGACATTCTCAACAAATGCTGTGTCGATTATGGGGCGTTATGGTATTCCTTGTATTGGATTTGGACCGGGTCATGAAGATCAAGCTCATGCTCCAAATGAAAAGACATGGAAAGATGAATTAGTTAAAGCAGCGGCAATGTACGCAGTTTTACCAAAATTATATGTTGGTAAATATACAAAATAGGGGGAAATGAAAAATGCAGAGTGTATTCAGAGGAAAACATTTAATCACATTACAAGAATGGACTAAAGAAGAAATTGATACAGTAATTGAAGTATCAAAGGATTTAAAGAAAAAATTTGCAATGGGAGTTCCCACTCCTTATTTGCCATATCAAACAGGGTTTTTAATGTTCTTTGAGCAAAGTACAAGAACTAGAAATTCAATGGAAGCCGGTATCGCTCAATTGGGTGGACATGCAAACTTTTTGGATACAAGCACAATGCAGGTTTCACATGGTGAAGTTGCCAAGGATACAGCTGTAATACTATCTCGTTTTGGACATATGATTGCATGTAGAAACTGTGTATGGGAAGTGGGAAACAAGTATCTTAGAGATTTAGCAAAGCATTCAAGTGTGCCGGTACTAAGTCTGCAATGTGATTTATATCATCCGATGCAAGGATTAGCTGACCTTATGACAATTCAAGAGAAATTTGGAGAAACTAAACGATTGAAAGTTTCAATTATTTGGGCGTATGCTACAAGTCATAAAAAACCGATTTCTGTTCCTTTGACTCAAGCGTTATTATTCCCTAGATTTGGAATGGATGTAACACTTGCTTATCCAGAAGGATACGATTTACCGGATTGGGCTATAGAACAAGCTAAAGAAAATGCACTTAAGCATGATGGAACATTTAAAATCACACATGACATGGAAGAGGCATTCAACGGCGCAGACGTTGTAATTCCTAAGAACTGGGGTAGTTGGGTAAATAACACGAGCGATGATGTGGTTGATGATTTGCTTGAGTCATATAAATCATGGAAATGTACTGAAGATATGATGGCGCTCACAAATCTCAACTCGATATATATGCATGCACTTCCTGCTGATAGAGGAAATGAAGTCGAAGATTCAGTTATTGATGGAGATCATTCTGTTGTTTATGATGAAGCTGAAAACAGAATTCATACTGCTAAAGCAGTTATGACTTTAACAATGGGTGGTAAGTAATATGAGTAAACTAGCGGTTATTGCCATTGGTGGAAATTCGCTTATTAAAAGCAAGGATAAGTCTACGGTTGCTGATCAATATGAAGCTATAAAGGAAACAGTGGTGCATATTGTAGATATTATTGAAGAAGGTTATGAGGTGGTTATTACACATGGTAATGGACCTCAAGTTGGTTTTATCTTGAGAAGATCTGAACTTGCTCACGAAATGATTGGTATGCATACGGTTCCTCTTGTGAATTGTGGAGCGGATACTCAAGGTGCAATTGGTTATCAAATCCAACAAGCTTTGATGAATGAATTTAAAAAAAGAAATTTGAAAAAATCAGCCATTGCACTTGTTACTCAAGTTAAGGTGGATAAAAACGATAAGGCTTTTGATACTCCTATGAAACCCATAGGAAGCTTTTATACTGAAGAAGAACTAGATGAAATCAAAGCAAAGAATCCAGATTGGACATTTATAAATGATGCGGGAAGAGGATATAGAAGAGTTGTAGCTTCTCCCGCCCCCCTTGAAATCATCGAATCTGATGCGATAGTCGGAATGATTGAAAGAAATTATTGCGTTATTGCTGTAGGCGGGGGAGGAATCCCTGTAGTTGAAAATAAAGAGGGATTTCTTGAGGGCGTTGATGCGGTGATTGATAAGGATTATGCAACCAGTTTGCTTGCGAATCAATTAAACGCTGACTTGCTGATAATATCTACAGGAGTAGAAAAAGTATGTTTGAATTTTGGCAGAAAGAATCAAATTGATCTTAATCGGATTGATATATCAGAGCTAAAGAAATATAGAGAAGAAAATCATTTTGCTCCAGGTAGTATGTTGCCTAAAATAAACGCTGTAATCGATTTTATCGATAGAGGTGGAAAAGAGGCGGTTATTACTAATCCGGAGAGTTTAAAAGATGCTTTAAGTGGATTGACAGGAACACATATAACGAAATAAAGATTTTGAAGTGTGTGTCTTGATTGTGAGAATTGGGAAGCTTTATTGCCGGGCGCACACTAAAAATATAAAGAAATTATTAATGGAGGGAAACTATTAATGAAGACTATTGTATTATCGATTGTATTTATTTACTTAGGAATTATGTTATTTATAGGATGGTATGCATCAAAGAAAATTGAAAGCAATGAAGATTTTATGGTTGCCGGTAGAAGGCTTGGGCCGATCATGATGGCTGGTACTTTGGCAGCTACTGAGATTGGTGGAGGTAGTTCACTTGGTGTTGTTGAAAAAGCATATGGCAACTGGGGTATGAGTGCTTCGTGGTATGTAATCGCTATGGCCATTACATTTATTATTCTAGCTTTTTTCTCAGGAAAGTTAAGAAGTGCTTTAGTTAAGACGGTACCGGAGTATTTTAGAAGAAGATATGGTGAGGCACCGGGAATTATTACTGCTATTATTATGATTTTGCCATTAGTTGGTTTAACTGCTATTCAATTTACAGCATCAGCAGTAGTATTATCAGTAATGACTGGGTTGTCATTTACGGTTTCAGTAATTATTGTTTCTGTAGTTGTAACGATATATTCAGTACTTGGTGGTTTATGGGCAGTAACTTTAACAGATTTTGTTCAAATGTTCTTAATAGTAATAGGTATGTTGATTGCGGTACCATTTGCGCTTAATGCAGCTGGCGGCTGGGGTGAAGTTGTAAAGGCTGTTCCTGCTGAAAGAATGACATTAACAGGCGGAATAGGTATTGGAACTATTGTTTCTTTAATAATCATGTATACAGCTTCTTTTGCAGTTGGGCAAGAAGCGGTTCAAAGGTATTATGCTGCTAAAGATGAAAAAGCGGCAATACAAGGTTCGTTAATTGCTGGTGGAGTAAACTTAGTATTTGCTTTTATCCCTGTTGTATTGGGTTTGACAGCATTTGCGATGGTTCAAAATGGTTTGATAGACGGTAGTGCGATTATGGCTAATGGAGCAAGATATGCTCTTCCTACTTTAGCTATGCAGACAATGCCACCTGTTCTTGTCGGACTTTTGTTTGCAGGTTTGATTTCTGCGACTATGTCGAGTGCCGATTCGGATCTATTAGGAGCGGGATCGATATTTGCAAATGATATCTATAGAATATATATTAATAAAAATGCCGACGATAAGAAGGTTTTAAGAGTAGCTCAAATGTCTATGGTATTTGTCGGTATTTTGTCATTGGCAGTTGCGTTAACGAATACTAAGAGTATCATCACTGTTTTAATGTTCTCGTTCACTTTGAGAGCCGGTGGAGCGTTCTTCCCTTATATCGTGGGTCATTATTGGAAAAAAGCAAGTACTGCCGGTGCTTTAGCGTCAGTAGTATTAGGGAGTTTAACAGTAGTATTGGTTCAAAAAGACATTATTTCTTTCTTTGGTCAAGATGCAATTATTCCAGGACTTCTTGTAAGTTTAATTGTTTTCGTTGGATTTAGTTATTTGATGCCACCTAAAGAAGAAACAACAGCGTTAGCTGAAGAAAAAGTTGCGTAGATAAAAACATATTTCCCATATAAGATTCTCACATAAAAAATAAAAACAGGGTACTGAAATAATTCAGTACCCTGTTTACATTTAACTAATTACAAATTTATATATCAATAAGAAGTGACTAAGGCTACCTAATAGTATGAAAATATGAAAAATCTCATGAAATTCAAATTTCCAAATCTTAAGTTTTTTTGACTTGGTCGCGTATATGATTGCACCTATTGTATATAGAAGACCTCCGCTGATAAACAACAATAACGCAGTTGTAGGAAGTGCTTTATAGAGTGGATAAAATATAAAGATAGCCGCCCAACCTAAGATTAAATAAAAACTCGTATAGAGCCAGCGAGGTGCATTAAGCCAAAAAATCTTTATTATTCCTCCTGTTATTGCGAGAGACCAAATGATGGAAATCATAATATAACCGACTTTGCCTTTTAAAGTTACAAGGCAGATTGGGGTATACGAAGCTGCAATTAGAAAATATATCATGATATGATCTAGTTTTCTAAAAAGAGTAATGTTTTTATAAACTCCATGGTAGATTGATGAAGTTAAATAAAGTCCGAATAAGCCAAGTGAGAATACTATTGATGATAAAATTTTGATAATATCACCAGATTCGATCGAGACTTTAAGTAGAAGTATTAATCCGACGATTGAAAGAAGTGCGCCGACAAAATGGGTTATTGAATTAATTGGTTCTCTAAGTTTTAGTTTCATAAAAATCTCCTCTATACATAGTATTCAATACTACCTTATACATTTATAATAATCATATAATATTCACATGTCAATAGATTGTGATAAAAACTTTGAGAAATAGTATTCAATACTATATAATGATGAAAAGGAGATTTGATATGTTGAATTTTAAAGATATACAATATGAAGATATTCCTGAAATAGAACTATATATGGATCAGGTAACCAGTTATTTGGAAAATCGGATGAAAGTGTTTAAAGAAGATGATAACGATAAAATTCTGACTAAAACTATGATCAACAACTATGTAAAGGCTGGAATAATAGAAAAACCGATAAAGAAAAAGTATAATCGAGACCATATGGCAAAAATGATTATGGTTTATTTTCTTAAGAATATTATTTCTATAAATGATATTGAGAAAATGTTTGAGGTAAATATGAAAACGGATGAATTTTATAGACGGTTCAATGATATTCATAAGAAAATATTTGATGAAACAAAGGATTTAATGAATAAAGATGAAAACCAATTGGAGTTATTAATATATTTACTTTTGCAAGCTGATATAAACAAGCGCTTGGCGGAAGAAATTATAAAGGGGATATAGTCTGTTAGTAGATAATATTGCATGTTTCTAAGGAGGGTAATATGAAAGAAAATTTCTTGAAGTCGATGGAATACATAGATGGAATAACAATAGTTGATTCTGAAGGTGTTATTCAGTATTCTGTTAAGTACAATCCTAGTTTTTACCCGGAAGACATGGGGAGAGAAGATATTATTGGAAAAAAATTAGAAGATGTTTTTACGAATATTAATAATCAAGATAGTACATTATTCAATTCGATGAAACGCAAAAAAATTGTTGAGAGAAAAAACCAAAAAATTATTAATAAACATGATGAATTAATTGAAACAATGAATATTTCTTTTCCGATAATTATTGATAATAAAACGGTTGGAGCAATAGAACTTTCCAAAGATATAACAAATATTGATGCAGTTCAAAAAAAAATCATGAATATCGATTACGATATTTTTAAAAATCAAGTAAAAGCTGAAAATCGATTAGGTACTAATAAAGCTAAATATACACTAGATAATATAATCAGTAATAATCAACAAATAGTAGATTTGAAAAATCAAATAAGGCATCTCAAAAATTCGGATGCCCCAGCATTTATATACGGTGAAACTGGAACTGGAAAAGAATTGTTTGCTCATGCAATTCATAATGAAAGTAATCGGTGTCAAGGGCCATTTATTTCTCAAAATTGCGCTGCAATTCCAGAGAACCTACTAGAAAGCATTTTATTTGGTACTGTAAAGGGAAGTTTTACTGGTGCGATTGATGCTCCAGGATTATTTGAATTAGCTGATAATGGTACCCTTTTTCTAGATGAATTGAATTCTATGCCAAAACATTTACAATCTAAAATGTTAAGGGTGTTAGAAGATGGTTATATTAGACGTGTTGGTGGGAAAAACGAAAAGAAAATCAATGTCAGAATAATTTCGGCATCCAATCAAGACCCGCTTGAATTGATTCGGAATGGATTACTAAGGCGAGATATTTACTATCGTTTATGTGTATTATATTTTGCGATACCACCACTTAGGAAACGGAATGAAGATATTATAATTTTAATTAAATTTTTTATTAGTAAATTTAATCAACTTTATAATAAAAGGATTGCAAAACTTTCAAAAGAACTTTATAGAACTCTTCAAAATTATGATTGGCCAGGGAATGTAAGAGAACTTGAACATATTATTCAGTTTGGCTTAACCCAAGTTGGAGAAGATGAAGAAGTTCTAGAGTATAGACATATAGCTTCGAAATTGAAAATGTTAAAAATGAATAGCGGTGAAAAAGATGCGTGTTTAACTAATAAACCATTAAAAGATATCATTCAGGAAATTGAAGAAAATGTGATTTATGAAGCTTTAAAAATATCTGGTGGAAATATATCAAAAGCTTCAAAATTAATTGAAATTCCTAGACAAACTTTTTCAAGAAAAATGAACCAATACGGAATTGGAAAATAATGCTCATAATTTAACAATTAGTGCTCATTTTGTAACATATTCTATGTATGTTATGAGATCAGCACTAATTTTTGTTATGCATTGGGCAATATTGTTTAATTATTAACATTATTTAAGTGATAAATGGCTATATTTTGCAATGGATTTGGATATTTCACTAATATTGTTGGCACTTAAATTGCATTAGTAGTATATGAAATTACAGTATACGAGGAGTGAGAACATGATTATTGGAGTATTGAAAGAAGTAAAAATAGGAGAATCGCGAATTGTTATGACACCTTCTGAAGTCAAAGAATTATCAATAATGGGGCATCAGATATTAATTCAAGACAACGCTGGAGTATTGGCGGGTTTTGACAATCAATCATATATTGATGCCGGTGCAAAAATCGCACCTGATAATAAATCAATATTCAGTCAATCGGATATGGTTGTTAAAGTAAAAGAAATAGTTACTGAAGAATATGAATTGCTTAGAGAAGGTCAAATTGTATTTACTTGTCTGCATCCTGCTGGGAATAAAGAGGAAGTTGATGAGCTGCTGAAAGCTAAGGTTATTGGGATTACAGCAGAAGATAGCCATAGATATGGTTCTCCAAATGCAGAGGCAGCAGGTAAATTGGGTGCGTTGTTAGGTTCGTATCATTTATTAAGTATATCTGGCGGTAGCGGTCAAAGTGTATTTGGAATTGGTGGAGCTCCAGCTGCAAAAGCTTTAGTTTTAGGGGCTGGAATTGCAGGTAAAGGTGCTGCGAAAATTTTAACTTCACTTGGCGCTTATGTGTATATTACGGATATTAACATTGGTATACTTCGAGATGTTCAATACTCTATACAAAATAATATTTCGACGATGATGTCAAACCGAGGAAATATTGAATCGGTTCTACCTGAGGTCGATTTAATCATTAACTGTGTTAAATGGCCTAAACATAGAACTGATCATGTTATTTGTAAGGAAGATCTAAAAAACATGAAAAAAGGAAGCGTAATCATTGATGTAAGTGCAGATGTTGGTGGAGCAATTGAAACGTATAAACCAACGACACATGAAAATCCGACTTATATAGTTGACGGTATAGTTCACTATGGAGTTGACAATATTCCAGGGATTGCTCCGCATACTGTTTCAAAAGCATATGCTGCATCAATGTTTCCACATATTTTATCAGTTGCTAATTTAGGACTCAAAGAAGCTATGAGAAGAGATGGATTCTTACGTAGAAGCTTAACTGTTTATAATGGAATTTTGACACATGAAGAAACAAGTGTAATTCAGGGAAGACTCTTCACATCGCCAGAAGCAGTTCTAAAATATGGTGATACGGTTGAATTGGATTTTGCCCCTAAAGCTACAACAACCAAAATTAAGAAATAATAATAAACTATCATAATCAAATTAAAGGAGGAAAATTACATGGATGGTTTAACAACAATGGGAATTATTTCACTAGTTCCCGCAACAATTGCAATTATTATGGCTTTCGTAACAAGAAATACAATTTTTTCACTTTTTACTGCAATATTTATTGGAGTAATGTTAACTGGAGAAGGGTTATTGGCTTTTCCAAAATTGCTCAAAACTTCTATTGGAACTACAAGTTTTGCATGGATATTATTACTTGAACTTTTTATTGGAATTTTAATTGCCTTTTTCCAAAGAACTGGCGCTATTCAAGGGTTTACGGAAATAATGAAAGACAAAAAAATGTCAAGAAAAAATATTCAATTAACAGCTTGGGTAATGGGTATGTTCGTATTTTTTAGCGATTACTTCAGTCCGTTATTTGTCGGATCAACAATGAGAAGTTTATCTGATGATAAACTAATTTCTAGAGAAAAATTAGCTTACATAGCAGATTCAACTTCAGCACCTGTAAGTGTACTTGTACCTATTACGGGATGGGCAGTATTTATTTCAGGTTTATTAGTTGGGATAGGTCCTGTACAAACAGCTGAACAAGGAATGATTATATTTACCAAAGCTGTAGGATTTAATTTCTATGCAATTTTAGCTGTTATTCTGGTTGGTTTAATCGCTTCAGGAATTGTTCCGGAATTCGGGCCGATGAAAAAAGCAGAGAAACGTGCAATGGAAGAAGGTAAAGTGCTTCGCGATGGAGCGGTGCCGCTTCTTGGTGAAGAATTAACAGATACTCCAAAATATGAGGGTATTAAAACGCATGTATTCCTTGATTTTATTTTCCCAGTGCTGGTAGTAATATCAATTGCAATTGGTACATATATTGCATTTAGATCTGCAAAAACTATGGAAGCCTTTTTAACAGCTTCAGTTGTTTTAGGAATTATAATGAGAATTCAGGGTGTTCCATTTAAAGATATTATGGATACTGCAATGAAAGGTATGAAAGGAATTATGCCTGCAATTATAATTTTAGCACTTTCTTATTCAATCAATGCATTAAGTAAAGAAATGGGTACTGCAAATTACATTATATTGATTAGTGAAAACTGGTTGACTCCAAATTTGCTACCATTTTTAACTTTTGTATTAGCTGCACTTATCTCTTTCTCAACTGGAACAAGTTGGGGTACATTTGCAATAGTTATGCCTATAGCGGCTCCATTAGCCTTTGCGTTCAGTGGAAACGAAGTAACTATGATAGTTTTAGCGACTGTTGCAGCTGTTGCTGGTGGGGGTGTATTTGGAGATCATTGTTCACCGTTATCAGACACAACTATTCTTGCATCTACAGGTGCTGCAGCTGATCATATCGATCATGTTAAAACTCAATTACCATATGCCCTTACGGCGGCGGGATTTGCAGCGGTTTTATATTTGATAATAGGATTTGTTGCTTAAGATACTTAAAGAAGTTTATTGATTAGTAAGATAAAGCGCCCTTTTAACGGGCGCTTTTTGATGTGTAAAAGAGATAAGTAATCGAGTAAGTTTTATTTATAATGAAATGATTTTGATTCATTTGTTTTTGTCATCAATCATATAAAAACATATTAAAGAATATTTCTTATGAAATCATGAGCGATTATGGATGGAGTAAGGAAACTGGTGAATATTTAGATAAAAGGTAGCTGATACTTGTGATTTATATGAGAGAAGAAAATTTGATTTGTTTTGTGGCGCCTTATTTAATGAACTGTTTTATTTAATTGAGCATAGAAAACTCTAATCTTGTGTATTGTACTTTAACGAGACGGGATAATTGATTTTGCTTTGTGCTAAACATAGATAAAACGACATAATATTTGGATATAATGCCAATAACATAGGATATGAAAATAATATACAATATAAGTATATTAAAATAATGGAGTGATTGAGATATGGCAAATGTAGAATTGAAAAAGATTAATAAAGTATATCCAAATGGATTTAAGGCTGTTAAAGATATTGATTTAGATGTAGAAGATAAAGAATTCATGGTATTGGTTGGTCCATCTGGATGTGGTAAGACTACAACTTTAAGAATGATTGCCGGTTTAGAGGAAATTACTGAAGGAGATATGTTTATTGGTGAAAAAACAGTTAACAATGTAGCCCCCAAGGATAGAAATATTGCTATGGTATTTCAAAATTATGCTCTTTATCCTCATATGTCTGTTTATGATAATATGGCGTTTGGTTTAAAACTTAGAAAAATTCCAAAACCTGAAATAAAAGAAAGAGTAGAAAAAGCGGCTACTATTTTAGGGATTGAAGATTTATTAGATAGAAAACCAAAACAATTATCAGGTGGACAAAGACAAAGGGTTGCTCTAGGAAGAGCTATTGTAAGACAACCTGAAGTGTTTTTAATGGATGAACCTTTATCGAACCTCGATGCAAAATTAAGAGTTCAGATGAGAGCTGAGCTTATTAAACTTCATCATGATCTTGACTCGACATTCATTTATGTAACACATGATCAAACTGAAGCTATGACAATGGGAACAAGAATATGTGTAATGGACAAGGGAGAAATTCAACAAGTGGATACGCCTAGAACGATATATCAAAAGCCTGCAAATGTTTTTGTAGCTGGTTTTATCGGTGCGCCTCAGATGAATATTATGGAATCTTTTGTGGAAGAAGAAGTGGGCGAAGTTTACGTTGAATTCAATAATTATAAGGTTAAACCTTCGGAAGAAGTTGTGAAAATTTTAAAAGAAAATGGATACATTGGAAAAGAAGTTATGATGGGCATCAGATCAGAAGACGTTTTTATCAATAAAGGTGGATTTAATGTTACAATAGATGTAACGGAATTACTAGGCAGTGAAATCTATGTTTATTACAAGATAGATGGCAAGCAATATGTTGCAAAAGAGACTAGTGATATGGATTTAAAAATTGGAGATAGAATTTCAATTTCTTTTGTAGAAAACAAAATTCATTTATTTGATAAAGAAACTGGAGAATCAATAATTAAGTGGTGATTTGATGTATAATGATTTAATCAATAATCTCGAAAGATTATTTCAGACTAAGGTTGCGTTGAAGATTGGAAGAAATATGTTGATTCCATCGGATGCGAAAACGGCTGAATTTCAGGATTTTATCGGTGTAGAATTAAATGAATTAAATAGAGGTGTATACTTCAAAGAAAAAATACTGACTCCTAGAGAAAAGATGTTGGTAAGATATCTTTTAAGTCAGTATTTTGATTCAAATAATACTTTAAATAGTTTGATTTCTAAAAAATACGCATATAAAGATTTTGATGAAAATATAAAATTTCCACTTAAAATTTGGGAGATTAAGGCGTTATCTGGTGGAGACGATGTACTGCAAGTTATAAAGTCGATTTTCCCGAAAGATTTATGTTTTTTGAAATCAGATGACACAGTTGTACTCTTTAGATATAAAAAAAATGATAGCGAGTATAAGTTGGAAGATGTTTATTATAATTTGGAATCTGAAATTCTTTCTGAAGTTTCGATTTATGTGAGTTATGATGTGGAGAAGATTGAAGATATATTTGATGCATATCAAAGGCTGGACAATCTTAAGGAATTATCAAAAACAATTAGTTCGAAATTCAATATATATGAATTTGATAAATTATTGCTTCCGAATTTATTTTTAACAATTAAGAAATATGAAAATTTTGACGAAATTAAGGAAATCTTCAATAAAAGTGTAAGGTATGATTTAAATGATGAACTTATTGAAACTGCCATTGTATTTCTAGAAAACAATCTGCATATTACTGAATCTGCAAATAAATTATATATTCATAGAAATACCATGATTTACAGATTGAATAAGATTGTTTCAATTACCGGTTATGATATCAGGAAATTTTCAGAAGCGATTAATTTCTACCTCAATTATCTATATGATAACTTGTTGAACAAATGATAAAGTGCACCTTTTGGGTGCACTTTGCTTATTCTACAATTAAAATCAAGTTTTTAGCTGGAGATGCGGTAAATGTAATTTCACCATCTTGGATATAATGGCTGAGATCTTCACCAGTTTCAAAATTTATCAATATACTTGCGTTATATTCAAATGAAATATCTTTTTCACCATTATAGATATTTGCTATTACCAATGCTTTATTATCATTGTTCTGTACTTCATAAGCGATGAATTTGTTATCGTTTGCAATGACGTTGAATTCATTCACATATGTGTCCCTAAATTCATTCAATTTCTTTATAAAAGGAATCATTATAGAATTTTCAACCTTATCCCAAGGCATATCTGCGCGATTATCAGGATCTGGACCACCTTTTAAAGGAATCTCTGTTCCATAATAAACTATCGGAATAGAAGGATACGAATACATAAATGTCAATGCTTGTTTAAAATAATCATCGTTGTATCTAACCGTTGTATAAAACCTTTGGTTATCGTGGTTATCGATGAAAACACCGTTTATACCGGGGTTTTCAAATCCAGTCTCGTTATTTATCGCACTAACCAGCTTCGTTGCAAAACCTCCGTCTTTAAATGTGTTTTGGATTCCGTAATAAAGTGAATAATTGACTAATCCATCAATACCTAATTCATGATATTTTTCCAGTTTGCTGATATCGCTATCCCAAACCTCGCCTATTAAATAAAAGTCTGGATATTTTTCTTTGATTTTATAAGAAAATTCATTCCAGAAACTTTCGGGGACGTGTCTGACTGTGTCTAATCTAAATCCATCAAGATTAGTTTCATCTATCCACCATAATGCATTCTCTATTAAGAAATTTCTAACTTCAGGGTTCTCTGTGTCTAAATCGGGAAGACTTGCAAGCCATCCGTCTTCTACCTCTTGTTTGTTGTTATAATCCTGTATGATCTTTCTCTCGTGGAACCAATTCTCGTGCTCTCCATCGGTTAGCCATTTTGAACCAGGACCTGTATGGTTTACAACATAATCCAGAATAACTTTAATATCTTTTTCATGAGCTTTATCGACGAGTTCTTTTAAATCTTCAAGAGTACCGAAATTCTCATCTACATTATAAAAATCAACAGCCCAATATCCATGATAGCCGCTTAAGTCATTATCGACAATCGGAGTAATCCAGATTGCGGTAAAGCCTAAATCTTTAATATAGTCCAGTTTGTCGGTAATTCCCTTAATGTCACCTCCGTGGAAGGTTGTTTTGACATTTTTATTGGTTTCAAAATTGTTTTCGGGGTCTCCATCGTTGAATCTATCTACCATAATGAAGTAAATCTTGTCATTTGAAGTGAATTTGCTTTGATTATTTATGATAGGATAGTTGATTTCAGTCTTTGAAATCGGTTTCACACTATTTTCACAACCTGTTATGAAAATAAGTGTAAAAATGAGAATAATTAGTATTTTTTTCATTTAAAACACAACCTTTTAAATATTCTGAACATTCATAATATTTATTATTGCATAAATATCTAATAAATGATATAATTTCGTTGTCAGGAAATTATTTTTTTTACTAATGTGTGCAAACGTGTGCACAAATATGGGGGGATATTATGAAAAAAATCATTAGTTTATTATTAGTTTTAATTCTTGCATTTTCATTAGTAGCTTGTAGCACTGATGAAGCAAATGACGGAAATGTTGAATTAGTTATTTGGGAACAAATGCCAAATGATGCAGATTTATTATTTGATGAAATAGCAGAAGAATTTATGGCGGCAAATCCAAATATCACAATTAGCAGAACTCACTATGAAACAGAGCAACTAAGAACAAACTTTCAAAGTGCAGCTTTAGCTGGCGAAGGTCCAGATCTTGTTTATGGTCCAAGTGATAACGTTGGAATCTTTATGGTTTCTGAATTGATTCAACCAATTACAAATGTAGTATCTTTAGATTATTTAGAGCAATTTGCTCCAAATGCTTTAGAAGACGGAAAAGTTGATGGACAGTACTGGGAATTACCAGATGTAATTGGTAACCAAATTGCTATGTTATACAACAAAGACATGGTTGCTGAAGCTCCAAAAACTTGGGAAGAGTTAGTTGAAGTTACTGCTGAATTCCAAGATCCAGCTAATGGTAAATACGGATTCTTATATAATGAAAAAGAACCATTCTGGTTTGTAGCATGGTTTGGTGCATATGGCGGAAAAGTTTTTGATGATGAGAGAAATCCTCAATTAGACAATGAAGCTATGGTTAAAGCACTACAATTTACAAAAGACATTAGAAGTAAATACAACTTAGGTGAATTCGATATGAACTACGATATGGCAGATGCTATGTTTAAAGAAGGAAATGCGGCAATCATATTAAATGGTGCTTGGTCATGGTCTTCTTATAAAGAAGCAGGTATCAATGTAGGAATCGCTCCACTTCCAACAGTGCCAGGTGGAAGCAATGGTCTACCATTCTCTTCTACTAAAGGATATATGATTTCTAGTTTCTTGAAAGATGAGAAAAAAGAAGCGGTAGCTAAATTCTTCGAATTTTTCTTAAATGCTGAAAATGATGCTAAATTTGCATTGTTGAAAGCTGAAGCTCCAACTAATCTTGAAGCGAGAGAACTTGAATCAATTAAAAATGATGAGTTGCAAAAAGCAGCTGTTGAAACAATTAACTTTACAACTCCAATGCCGATCATTGCTGAAATGAGAGCGATTTGGGATTCAATCAGACCAGAGTTAGAAGCTGTAATTTCTGGAGATACAACTCCGGAAGCCGCTGCTAAGGCAATGCAAGAAAGAGCGATTGATGGTATTAAAATAATTAAAGGCGAGTAATAATCAATAGGAAAATATCAATTAAGAGAAATGGTTTTCTCCATTTCTCTTAATATTTTTGGAGGAGTATATGGCTACTTTAGTAAAAAAACTCAAAACAATTAATAAGCCAAAACCAGAATCACAGTTGGTTAATAAATGGACACCGGCGTTTTATATGCTTCCTGCGATGTTTGTTATGCTTAGTATGGTATTATATCCATTTGGATTTGGAGTTTGGTTATCGTTTACAAATATGAGTTTGACAAAATTCTTTAATCCAGATTTCATTTGGTTTAGAAACTACTTGAGACTATTTCAAGATGGCGTTATATTTTCAACATTTTTAAGAACTATAATATGGACTTTTACAAATGTTTTCTTTCATGTAACTATTGGACTATTTTTAGCGTTGTTATTAAATAGAAAATTGCCAGGGAAAAGTATTTTACGAGTATTATTAATAATCCCATGGGCTGTTCCGCAGTACATTTCTGCGTTGACTTGGAGATCGATGTTCAACTATGTTTATGGTGCTATAAATATTGCATTAAAGATGGTAGGACTTAATCCTATAAATTGGCTTTCAGATCCGACGATGACTTTTATTGGAGCAATATTAGCAAATATATGGCTTGGATTCCCATTCATGATGATGATTGCCTTAGGTGGACTTCAATCTATCGATAAATCGTTATATGAAGCTGCTGACATCGACGGAGCTACAAGTCTTCAAAAATTAAAAAATATAACACTTCCATTATTAAAACCGGTTATGACTCCGGCTATTATTTTAGGTACAGTATGGACGTTTAACCAGATAAATGTAATTATCTTGATTGCAGGTGGATTTGGTAATGAAAAAACTCAAATTCTTGTAACTGAAGTTTATAGATTGGCGTTTAATTTCTACAGATACGGCTATGCTGCTGCATATTCAGTTGTTATATTTTTAATGTTATTAGTATTTTCACTGATTTATATAAGAAATACTGGTATTATGAAGGAGTTGGATTAAATGAGTAAAAAATTATCGAGTCATTTTGAGAGAAATGATTCTCCATTGAAAACAGTACTTATATATTTAATATTATTAATCTTTGTCTTTATTGCTATTTATCCACTTCTCAATGTATTATCTGTTTCTTTAAGACCAAACGACTCGTTGTTTTTAACTACACTAGAGATTGTTCCTGACAATTGGTCATTGGAAAACTATAGAAAAGCATTGTTTGAAAAGGATTTGTTGCTTTGGATTAGAAATAGTTTACTTATTTCTACATTGACTGCTTTAACTGGTTTGTCACTTTCAGCCAGTGCGGGTTATGCGTTTTCCAGATTTAGATTTTTTGGCAAGAAAACAGCGATGCTTCTATTTTTGGTAACGCAAATGTTTCCAGCACCGATGCTTTTATTACCGATGTTTATAATGCTTACTAAACTCGGCTTGATTAATAATTTTTTTGGGCTATTGATTCCTTATACAGCCACTGCGGTGCCTTTTACAGTTTGGCTTATGAAAGGATACTTTGATACGATACCAAAATCTTTAGAAGAAAGTGCTTATATAGATGGATGTAATTCATTTAAAGCTTTTTATAAAGTAATTTTACCACTTGCTACGCCTGCACTTGCAATATCAGCATTATTTGGATTTATGAGTGCATGGTCAGAGTATATTGTTGCACAGATTATTTTAAGAAAGAGTTCAATGCTTACACTTCCAGTTGGACTTGTTCAGCTCCAAATGGACTTTACAGCTGAATGGGGCGTGTATTCTGCTGCGGCGATTATTACAACAATACCAGTAGTTATTTTGTTTGTCGCTTTGTCGAAATATCTAGTTGGTGGATTGACATTAGGTGGAGTAAAAGGATAGTCAGAGTTCTCGGCAACAAAATGAATTTAAAGAAAGAGGCACGGTTTTGACAACGAAATTCTTATATCCATAGGAAAATTTCTGTTAAAGTAGTGTCTAACCTACTACCAAATCAAGCAGCTTCGATAACGAAATTGAAATTTCTATCTCATTGCATTTGACTTACAACGGAATCAAAGATTCCTGTTAAGTCATAAAGATTTGAGTTAGGTCAAGAACATAATCCAGGGGCTTTTGAATTCTTAGTCATCGGATAAAAATCTAGGGTGTGATAATATGAACGTCACAATTAAAGATGTTGCAAAACTTGCAAAAGTTTCACCTTCAACGGTATCTCGTGTAATTGCAAATAATCCGAGAATATCAGATGAAACAAAACAAGTTGTAAATGATGCAATGAAAAAATTAAAATATAGGCCAAATGCTATTGCAAGAAGTTTGGCTAATAGGAAGACGAATATTCTGGGAATAATTATTCCGAATTCAGATGAAAATTTATTCAAGAATCCATTTTTCATTAATGTCCTTAGAGGGATAAGTATCTATTCACAAAAAAGTGGTTATCATATTATGTATACTTATTCAAAAAATGAAGAAGAAGAAATGAATTATTTAAAAGAATATATTTACAGTAATCTTGTTGACGGAATTATTTTGTTGACAGCTGTAGAAAACGATCCATTGATTCAATATCTAAAAGAAGAAGATTTTCCTTTTTCGGTGATTGGAAGACCAGAGATTTCTGAAGGAGTTCTTTGGGTAGATAATGATAATTTCAAGGCTATGTATGATGTCGTCAATTATCTGATTTCTAAAGGAAATAGTGAAATAGGGTTTATTGGTGGTCCACAAAAATTTGTTTTTTCTACTGATCGTCTTGAAGGTTACAAAATGGCATTAGGAGCAAGAGGTTATCAGTTTAAAAATGAATTGATAGTTCATACCGAAGGATTTGATATGAATAATGGTTATCTTGCATGTGAGAAGATATTTGAAAGTTCAAGACCTACAGCAATAGCCACGACAGATGATTTACTTGCCTTTGGTGTACGGAAATATCTAGATGAAAAAGAGTTGATAGACGTTAAGGTAACTGGGTTTAATAATATTCCAGTCAATGAATTTCAAAAGCCTTCTATCACATCGGTAGATATTAATTCTGAATGCTTGGGATATTCCGCTGCAAAATTATTGATTTCAAAACTTAACGATAAGAAAATGATTAATAATCATTTAATTGTAGAAACGAAACTAGTGGAAAGAGATTGATAAAAAATGAATAGTGAATTTAGAAATATATCTATATATTCGATATATCTTAGAAATCATGGCAAAAAAAATACTTTTGAAAAATTGATAGGTGATTTAAAAAGAATTAAATCTATGAAATTTGATGTTATATGGTTATTGCCTATACATCCAGTCGGTATTATAAATAAAAAAGGTGAATTGGGGAGCCCTTATTCTATCAAAGATTTTGGGGATATCAATCCAGAATATGGTGATATGGATTCTTTTAAAACTCTTATAGAAGCAGCTCATAAAGAAGGATTAAAAGTAATGATTGATGTAGTGTATAATCACACATCGTATGATTCTAAAGTATTCAATGAACATCCTGAATATTTTATCACAGATGAAAATGGGAAACCTATGTGCAAAGCTGAGGATTGGACAGATGTAATCGACTTGGATTACGACAATAAAAACATTTGGCATCCGATGATTGGATATTTAAAGAAATGGTCGATGTTAGGTGTGGATGGATATAGATGTGATGTGGCTTCTCTAGTACCAGTAGAGTTTTGGAAAACTGCAAGAGAAGAAGTTGCAAAGATAAATCCAAATACAATGTGGCTTGCCGAATCAGTGCATAAAGAGTTTATTGAAGAATTGGCTGAAAAAGGATTTAAGGCATATGGTGACAAAGAAGTTTACGAGGCTTTTGATATTCTTTATGACTATGATATTCACCCTCAATTCGAAGCTTTTGTGGAAGGTGAGATTAGTTTAAAAGAGTACATTGATGTAGTGAAGAATCAAGATAAACTTTATCCTGATGATTATATTAAACTTAGATTCATTGAAAATCACGATCAAAAGAGAATGAGTGCATGTGTAGATTCGATGGAGAAAAAGATTAATTTTACAGTCTTATCATATATGTTGAAAGGAGCTACTTTAGTTTATGCTGGACAAGAAACTTCGGATACTCATACTCCAAGTTTGTTTGACTTAGATCCGGTTAACTTTGATAGGGTAATTCCAGAGTATGCCAAGCTTATAGAAAAGCTGAATTTGTTAGTTAAAGACGAAGTATTCAAGACGAAAAAAGTGAGCTATGAAATAGTAGAAGATAATCTACTTATCGTAAGGTATGAAGATGATAAAGTCATAGCGGCTATCAACTTCGGAGATAAAGAAATCGAATATGATTTCAATCTTGAAGGTGAATATGAAGAGGTTTTAGAAGACTCAACACTTGTAGATGTAGGTAAACTTAAAATAATAGAACCTATTATAATGAGAAGGAGATAGTTCAAATTGAACTATCTTTTTTTGAATAAAACAATGAATAAAATGCATATTCATGTATAAATGAGATGGATTATGTTATGCTGATATAGGTGATGATTTATATGACATTAATTACTTTATTGATAATACTTTTCACGGTTTTAGCAGGATACTTTAGTCGATATTTTATTAAATCAACTGAAGATTTTTTCATACCTTCAAACGGTATGGGGGTTTTTAGTTTAACCGGAATGCTGATGGGGGCAATCATCGGTGGCGCTTCTACAGTAGGTACGAGTCAAATGGCCTATGAAAGAGGTGTTGGAGCCATTTGGTTTACTTTTGGATTGGTCGTTGCAAGCATTTCATTGAATATTGTCTACGGTCATCTTTTAGATAAAGATAAAAAACCATTGACGTTAACAGGAATTATTGGTGACCATTACGGGGATAGGGCAAGATTGGCGGCAAGTGTCATATTGATTTTGGGAATGTTTATACATATTAACGGCCAAGTTATTGCAAGTGTATCTGTTTTATATAATATGCTGCCTTTTAATGTGTCGATAACAGTTTTTTTAACTGTTGTAGTCATTATGTTCTATGTTATTTTTGGCGGTTTTTGGGGTAGTACTGTTGTGGGAAGCATAAAGACCATTCTTTTATATCTATCGGCAATAATTATTGGAGTTGTTTTGATAAGCCGATACGATATAATTTATAGTTTAGGGGAATTGAAAATCTATGGATTTTGGAATCCTTTTTCCAAGGGATTTTTTAAAGATTTATCGTTACCTCTTTCAACGGTCTTAGGTGTATTGTCTACACAAATATATTTTCAAACATCTATGGCTGCAAAAGATAGAAAAACATTAAGAAGAACGGGGTATTTAACGGCATTTTTAATAATGCCTGTCGGTATAGTGAGTGTTTTGATTGGATTGTTTATGAAATTGAATCATCCAGAAATTATTGCTAGAGATAGCTTTATGTTATTTACACAGTGGTATCTTTCTCCTGTGATTGGCGGTGTTGCCATAGCGGCTGTTGTTATATCCTCTGTTGCAACGGCAGCTGGCTTGATGTTGGGTATCACAACTATTTTGATTAAAGATGTTTTTAAAGTTAAAAAAAATCAAACAATTTTAAAAATCACTCGACTTACCATTCTAATCTTATCGATGGCTGTCTATATAATTGTTGTGAAGTTGAATGATTCTATGATTTTGAATTGGGGATTTTTATCGATGGTTTTTAGAGCCACACCGATTTTAATTCCAGTAGGACTTGCTTTATATAAATCAAGTGAGATTAAAGCATCACCGATGTATATCCTTATAGGACCACTCTTAAGTTTGATATGGATTGTCAGTGGATTAGATTCTATAAGCTCTATATATATAGGTGTTCTAGGAGCGATATTCTATCATCTGTTGGTTAAACAAAACCTGAAAGCTCCAGTATATTCACAAAGTAAAGAATATCAATTTCTTAAAGAAAAAAAGGAATCAAACAAAAAATGAGCTATCAATTTACTGATAGCTCAAATAGTTTTGTTGTTATAATTTCCAAATTTCTTTTGCGTATTCAGCTATTGTTCTATCGCTGCTGAATTTTCCTGCATTGGCCATATTGATCCAAGCTTTTTTAGCAAATCCAAGTTTATCTCTAAATGCGATATCCACATCTTCTTGTGCTTTTCTATATGAATCGAAATCTTTTAGAATATAGTAATTATCAGCACTGTGCCAATCTGTACCTTCTAAAATTGAATCGTACAAATCTTTAAACATTCCTGTGCCTTCATCACTGAAAGTTCCATCTATCAAACTATCAACAACTCTTTTTAGACCTTTTGTATGTTTGTAATAGTATTTTGGATTGTAACTATCTTTGATTTCTTCTAATTCTTCAACTCTAGCTCCGAATATAAAGTTGTTTTCAAATCCTGCTTCTTCAACTATCTCGACATTTGCTCCATCGTAGGTTCCTATAGTAGGAGCTCCACTAAGCATGAATTTCATATTTCCAGTACCTGACGCCTCTTTACCGGCTGTTGAAATTTGCTCTGAAATATCCGCTGCAGGGAATAGATATTCTGCATAAGAAACTCGATAGTTCTGTACAAAAACTACTTTAATTTTACCGTTTATTTCAGGGTCGTTATTGACTAAATCTGCAATTTTGTTAATAAATACAATTATGCCTTTAGCTCTGAAGTAACCTGGAGCGGACTTGGCACCAAAAATAAAGGTTCTTTTATTTATATCCATTTTTGGATTTTCTTTTAGTCGATAATAAAGATTTAAAATTTGAAAAGCATTTAAAAGTTGTCTTTTATATTCATGCAATCTTTTTATCTGTATATCAAATATAGAATTAGTATCTATATCGATGTTCTCATGCTTTTTAATATATTTTGCCAATTGCTCTTTTTTAGCCATTTTTATATCAATAAATCTTCTTAGAATATTTTCATCGTCAGAATATTTTTCTAAATCCTTTAATTTATCCAAGTTTACTATCCAATCATCAGATTCCAGTAATTCTGTAATTAGATTTGATAATTCTGGATTTGATTTAAGTAGCCATCTTCTTTGAGTAATGCCGTTTGTTTTATTTTGAAATTTATCTGGATAAATATCATACCACTGCTTTAATTCAGAACCTATTAATATTTCGGTATGAAGTCTAGCGACGCCATTTACATATTTTGAACCATATATACTTAACCATGCCATTTTTATTTTTCCATCAGCAATAATTCTATAATCGTCAACATTCCTATCGAGTTTTTTTAACTCATTAATAAGCTCGAGATCTATAAGTTTTATGATTTCATATATTCTCGGGAGGATAGTTTTAAAATATTCTACAGACCATTGTTCTAGAGCCTCTGATAAAATCGTATGGTTTGTATATGAGAAAGTTTTCTTTGCGATGTTCAGTGCGTCGATAAAGTCGTAACCTTCTTCATCAATCAGTAGTCTAATCAACTCAGGTATTGATACAGCTGGGTGTGTATCGTTTAATTGAATAGCATTGAACTCGTGGAAATTGTCTAGAGCGTCATGTCTCTTTTTATGTTTTTTAATCAAATCCTGTAGCGAAGCTGAGCTAAAGAAATACTGTTGCCTTATTCTTAATAACTTTCCTTCATCATTTGAATCGTTAGGATAGAGAACTCTTGAAATATCCTCTGCTCTATTTTTTTCCGTTAATGCCATGTCGTATTCTTGATTGTTGAATGACTTGAAGTCAAATGAATCAAGTGCTTCAGATTTCCATAATCTTAAAGTATTTATAGTATCTGAATTATAACCTATTATAGGCATATCATAAGGAATAGCTTTAACATCGAAATCTTTATAAGATACTATTACAGAGTCTGAGTCTTTTCTAATAGACCAAGGATCACCGTTTACCAACCAGTTATCTGCTTCTTCCATTTGGAAACCATTTTCAAAATGTTGTTTGAACAAACCGTATTCATACCTTATTCCATAGCCGTTTAGAGGAATGCTTAAAGTTGCTCCTGAATCTAAAAAGCAAGCAGCTAATCTACCGAGACCACCGTTGCCGAGACCGGCATCTTTTTCTTGATCTTCTAGTAGATTAATATCTATGTTCAACTCTTGAAGCACTTCTTTAACTTCTTTGTAGATACCGAAGTTTATCAGGTTGTTGCTAAAAGCTCTTCCCATTAAAAATTCAGCGCTAAAATATGAAGCTTTTCTTTTATCGTGTTTCTGAGTTAACCACATATCTGACATACTTAGCATAGATGCCTTTGATACAGCGTAATAAAGTTCTTCTGGTGATGCAACATCAAAAGTAGTAGCTTTGTCTATTAATAGTATTTTTGATATATCTTCTTTAAATGATTCTTTCTTAAACATTGCGATTTAACCTCCAGTATGTTTTTGTCAGTTCAAATATTTTTTTTGATAATTCTTCAGATAAATTATCTTTTCTCATTCTCCAAATCCAGTTGCCTCCAAGAGTTGAGGGGATGTTAAATCTCGCTTCTGAACCTAGATTCAAGAAGTCTTGAATTGGGGCAACTGCGAGATTTGATACCGAGCTCCAACAACCTCTGATGAATCCAAAAACATATCCTTCTTCTTCTGATAGATGCAGGTATTTTTTTGCATATTCAATTTCGTCAGGTTTTGCATCTTCTTTTATCCAACCTAAAGTTGTATTGTTATCATGCGTTCCGGTATAAACAGCGGAATTCTTCTCATATGCATGTGGTAAGTAGTTGTTTTCATCTCTTGAATCAAATGCAAATTGCAGAAGGTTCATACCGGGAAAACCTGTTTGATTTTTAAACTCATGAAAATCTTCTGTAAGATAACCTAGATCTTCAGCGATGATTTCAATATCACCTAGGGCATTTTTGATTGCATTGAATAAATCGATTCCGGGACCTTTTGTCCACTTACCTAATTCAGCTGTTGAATCGCCGAATGGAATTTCCCAATATGCTTCAAAGCCTCGAAAATGATCAATTCTTATTACGTCAAAAATATGTCTTGATGCATCCATTCTATCAATCCACCATTTGTAATTGTTTTCTTTCATGACTTCCCAATTATAAATAGGGTTTCCCCATAATTGACCTGTAATAGCAAAATCATCTGGCGGACAACCCGAAACCATGATAGGTTTACTCATTTGATCCAGTAAAAACAATTCGGGGTTGGCCCAGACATCAGCGCTGTCCTCGGCTACGTAGATTGGTAAATCACCGATAATTTTGATGTTTTTATTATGAGCATAATCTTTTAATTTGCCCCATTGCTTAAAGAATAAATATTGAACAAAGTACCAAAATTCTATTTCTGTTTTATATTCTTCTTTAAACTTATCTAGTGTTTTAGTATCTCTATCTCTATAAGGAGCCTCCCAATCTTGCCATGATATTAAATTGTACTTTGTTTTAATAGCCATATAAAGGGCGAAATCTCTTATCCATAGAGATTCTTTTTCGACAAATTTCAAGACATCTTCTTTACATATTTCATACTTTCTTTCGAAGGCTTTTCTTAATAACGGAGATCTTGTTTTGAATATCTTATAGTAATCTACTTTTTCTTCGGTTTCATTAAAATCATATCCTTCTAAATCATCCTTATTTAAAAAACCTTCTTTAATTAAGATATCCAAGTCGATAAAATAATGGTTTCCAGCAAAAGCGGAAATAGATTGGTATGGAGAATCACCAAATCCAGTAATTCCAAGAGGCAGAATTTGCCAGTAGGACTGACCTGATTCATATAAAAAATCTATAAATTTATAGGCTTCTTCACCAAAGGTTCCAATACCGTAATTACTTGGTAAAGAAGTGATATGCATTAATATGCCACTGCTTCTTTCAATCATATTTTTTCTCCTTTTGCTTTGCAAACTGAATTTCTAGTTATCAATTCGGTTTGCAATAATATGTGCTTTTTAGTATTTGAAAACAATAATTCTACAGCTTTTTCTCCTATTGCTTCAATGGGTTGTTTCACACTTGAAATAGAAGGGTGAAAAAACTCAGAGTATTCTAATCCGTCAAAACCTATAATGGAAATATCTTCAGGGATATTTCTTCCTGCTGATAAAATATATTTTGCGGCTCCAACGGCGATAATATCTGAAGTGGAAAATAACGCTGTTATTTCTGGATGGATAGTTAAAATATCTTTTGCCATATTGTATCCAGAATCGAAGGTATAAAAACCATCTCTATGATACTTATGGTTCAATGGTATATTGTTATGTATGAGAGCTTTTTCATAACCTATGGTTCTTAATTTTCCGTTGTATTCATCTATTAATCCAGAAGAAAGAAGTCCGATGTTTTTATGTCCCATTTGGCATAAGTAGTCGACAGCTTCAAAGGCTGATTGAACATTATCGATACTTATACTCGAAAAAAAATTTTTATCAACATCTGAATCGATATTGGAAGATGCAAGTACTAGTGGTATATCGAGTGATTCGAGATAGGAGTTTGAATTTTTACTGAAGTTGCCTCCTAGATAAATAACTCCATTCAATCTTTTTTCCTTGACTTGCTCAATTATAATTTCTGCATCTTCTGTATCGCATATTGGATTATAGTGAAGTAATAATGAAAAATTTCTTTTGGTGATGTTTTTTTCCATAATTTCAACTATTTCAGAGAAAAATGGATTGAAAGAGCCTTTTACTATGACTCCTATATTTTTTGTTGGAGTCATTTTTAAATTCCTTGCACTTCTATTAGGAATATAATTTTGAGAATCTATGATTTTTTGAATCTTTATTCTCGTTTCAGCGTTAACATCGGGGTGATTATTAAGTACTCTTGAAACTGTCGATACTCCAACGCCTGCTAATTTTGCAATATCTTTAATATTGTTCATATTCTCACCACTTTTTAAAACATTTTGGTAACGGTACCAGTATACCAATGATAACGTTTTTAAACAATTGTCACATCTCACAAAAAAAACTATATTTTTTTTAAAAGTAAAGAAATTTAAAGAAAATTCGATTATAATAAATATATATAAATAGAATTGGAGAAGATTATATGTCAAATTATTTAGGTATTGATTTAGGGGGTACAAATATTAAATTTGGTGTTGTCGATGAAAGTGGAGTTATCAGTCGTGGGGAAATACCTACAGAAGTTGAAATGGGCGCTGATTCAATAACACTGAGACTAGAAAAAATTATAAATGATGCAAAAGGTGAATTTGATATCAAAGCGGTAGGCATCGGTGTGCCCGGATTGGTAGATAAGAGTCAAAAGGTTGTAATGGATTGCAAAAATCTATTTTGGAAGAATTTGCCGCTCGGAATCACTCTTGAAGAAAAAACAGGAGTAAAAGTTTTTATGGGCAACGATGCCAATGTGGCTACAATTGCGGAGCATTCTTTTGGGAATCTAAAGGATGTTGATAGTGGCATTCTATTGACTTTGGGAACTGGAGTCGGTGGAGGCGTCATTATAGATGGCAATCTATATAGAGGAGCAAATGGACTTGGTTTTGAAGTCGGACATATGAAAATAAACGGCGAAGGTTATCCTTGTAATTGTGGTAGGAAAGACTGTTTTGAGACTTATTCATCTGCAACTGCTTTAATAAGATATTTTAATAGTGAATATAATGAGAAGATTACAGAGGCAAAAGAGGTTTTTGATTTATTCAAATCTGGTGACAGAAAAGGAATTGAAGCGATTCAGTGGTACTCGGAGCATTTGGCTGATGGGATAGTTAACTTGATAAACCTATTCGATCCTGAAAT
>DAOUQP010000131.1 GCA_030625575.1 Eubacteriales bacterium
CTTCCTCTTAAAAGAGGCATGTCATCCGCAGTAGGACACGAACTCCCTAATTCAATTTGGTGGTTGAATTATATACCATAACGTACATCTCAGGCTACTTATATTATACACGAAAACCCGCATTTTTTCAAAGCCTAGTTCATTATGCCTAATAGGAAATTTTTTCCCCGTCCTCGATATATTCAGATGGATTAATAATAACTATATCTCCTTCGCCGAGTCCTTCAAGAATTTCATATCGTTTACTGCCTTTGATTCCAAGTGTAACTATCTGCAATACCGCTCTATTGTCATCGGCAAGAAAAACATAATTATCGCCGTTATACTTGAGAACCGCATTTTTATCGATAGTCAAAGTACTGTCGTTTTCATCAATAACGAATTCTATATCCACTTCTTTCCCCAATAAGGAAAATTCATAAGCTGTATCGATTTCAACTACACCCTTTAGCTGACTCACTCCCAAATCGGAAATAATCGATTTAATGGTTGGATGGATTTTTCTTATACTGCCTTTTGTTTCTTCTCCACCAAACTTGATCACAACAGGCGTGTCTTTGTCTATCAATATCAAATCATCTTCTAAAAGATTCGATACAATATAATATTCATCTTTAAAAATTTGAATAACAGGCGCCGCAAACATAACATATTCATCTTCGCTTATAAATACATCACTAACAATTCCATCAAAAGGAGCTTTTATCGCATAATCCTCAATCTGATTTGTCAGCATCTTCAATTGTGTTTCTAAAGACTTCAACTGATACGAATACTGCTCTATTAAATCATCATTTGAACCCTTTGAAGCTAAATTCGATTCATTTAAAGCCATCGTATAACTCATTTTATTTATATTCAATAAGAGTTCCAAAGAATCCAATTCCGACTTGCTGATTGCTCCTGAATCAAAGAGTATCAATCCGTTTTCATAGTCTTTTCTAGATTTTTCTAAATTCTCTTTAGAAATTCTAGCGGAATCTTTATAATTCTCGAGTATCAGATTATCATATGGCTTTGTCAAATAAGAAATATTGCTCTCTAAAGACTGCACATCGTAAGAAAGAGCTTCTAGTTGAAGTTTAAGATCATTATCATCAATCGTTACCAGCACATCATCTTTTTTAACAAAATCCCCTATTTCCACTTCAATCATTAAAACTTTTCCATTACCCAAAGAGAGAAGATTCAGCATATTTTCACTCACAACTACTCCTGAATCTTTAATAGTCTCATGAATTTCTTCGATAATCGCTATATCAACCTCAACCGTTTCAGATTGCATTAAATAATACGCTCCCATTCCAACGCTTGATAATAGCAAAACAATAATTAATACAATTGATTTTTTGGATTTAAAATTTATTTCCCTCATGAATTTAGACATATTCTTCCCCCTAAGTCATTCTGTTTTTAAGTGCATCAATAAAATTCAACCGATGAATTTTCTCGTAAGTCGCTAGTATTGAAACAAGAATAAACATACTGGTCATCGCTATAGTTTTAAAATGCGCCAATGGCGGTGCCCCCATATCCATGGTATACAGGTCATTACTAAAAGTCTCTCCTATCGATATCAACATTGCCTGTCCAAGTGGAATACCTACAATAATTCCAATCATAGAAATGACCAACGTCTCTCTAGTAATCATTTTAAATATTTCTTTTTTACTAAATCCCATTACACGCATCGATGAAAATTCCAATTGCCTTTCGTTGATCGTCATGATTCCAGAATTGTATACAATGGCAAATCCTAAAACTAAAGCAAATATCAACATTATAGAAACTGAATAAATTGTATAGTCCATAAATTCCATAAATGAATCCCTAATATCCTGCAAAGACAGAACTGAAGCAATCATTTTGTAGTCTTCTAAAGCATCTTTAACATCGATATCGCTGTTTAACATAACGTTATTGATAATTCCTTTATTATTTATTACTTTCTGCATATAATCTAGATTTACATACATGTTTATACCAAGTGTCTGTTTTATTACTCCTTTCACTTTTACGGTAATATCATCAGACCCAGGTATAAATGTCTTTAGGTAAATTTCATCGCCGATTTCATATCCAAAGTAATTTACAATACTCTCTGTAATAAATACCCCTTCATCCGGAAGTTGAACATCTTCCCCATTGGTATTTACAAAGTGATACATCTCGGTATCTTGCTCAAGTCCAATTACACTGACTATTTTATTTTTAGGGCCAAGTTCAAGTTCAAATGGAATTTCCAACTTTCCTTCAATGACACTCGCTTCTGTGGCCTTTCCAATCTCTAAAATTTTGTCCTCCGACACAAAAGTCTTAAAATTGACATTGTAATCCATAGTTTGAAAGTCTTCGAATTGCGATACGAACATAATATCATAAGTATCAATCATGCTTATCGGCATCAGAGTTAAACTATAAGTCAATGCTATACCAATCATTGTAAATAATAGTCTTTTTTTATTTCTTATCGCCGAACGAATAACTGATTTCCAATCAAAACTAATTTTTTCCCAAATGAAATCAAATTGCTCTATCCAAATCTTCTTTCCTACCTTCGGAGGCTCTGGTCTCATAGATTCAGCAGGGTGAATTTTCAAAACACCTCTACTGCCCCAAAGTCCTGCCGCCACAGTAAATACAACTGATAAAACAACTGCATTCACAGCGAAAACTGGATAAAAAACCGCAGTTAACATTGGAATATTAAAAGCTATATCAACATATAATTGAGCCAAGATAGCAGAAAGTTTAAAACCAAGTGAAATTCCTAAAATCGAACCCACTAAACCTATTAACACGGTAAGTTTAGAATAATGAAAAATTATTTTTTTATTTGAGTACCCCATCGCCTTTAGTACTCCTATCATGGTTCGATCGTTTTTAATCAGCCTATTAATCATAAATACCAATATTATTGCCGCAACCGATAAGAAAATAACAGGAATAACTGTAACGGTCTTTCTTCCACCTTCTATTTCCTCTGTCAGCATTCGACTCGATAATTGATTTTTTTTCTCAGTTAATCTAGTTATACCGAATTTGTCGAAGTTTTCATCAATCTCATCTAGAACATTCGCTGTATCATAACCATCTTTTACTGAAATCAGCACCTGATTATAATAATTGCTGAAATCTAAAGCACTCTGGGCAAATGATTCAGTTACATATATGACACCGTATTTTTTAGCATCGGGTAAAAGAGTCTGCTCACTTTCTATAAGGTAGATAAATTCAGGGGAATCAACGATGTTTTTAATAATCATATTATATTTTTTTCCATAAACTATTATCGGTATTTCATCCCCTACGGAATACCCTCTTGCCTTGGCAAATTGACCGATGACAAAGATTTCTCTATCACTATCTAGGGTTTTACTACCTGAGTCGAAGAACAGCTGGTTGATGCCGTTAGGTTTAGGTTCAGTAATTATCTTCGCTCTGACATTTTCATCTTTTATATCAATTCGAATTTCATCGACAATACGTCCTTCAATATTTTCTACACCTTCAGTTTCACCTATTATTAAAATATTTGATTCTGAAACAGATGAAAAATCAATATATCCATCGGCAAAATGAGTCAATTCATAATAATCGTCAACAGTTACATCGAGGTTATTAAGCGCCATACCGAGGGCGATATAACTCATAAGTCCAATGACAATAACCATGGTTATTGCGATATACTGGACCTTTGCACGTCTTAACACTCTTAAAACTCTAATATCAAGTATTTTCATTACCACTCAATCCTTTCAGGATCTACTGGATTTTCATTGATATAATTATGAGCAATCGTTCCACTATGAAGTTTTATAACCCTATTGCCGATATCTCCAATTGCTGAATTATGAGTAATTACAATAACGGTCTTTTTATATTTCTTGTTGATTTTCTTCAAAAGTTTTAAAATACTTACCCCTGTACTATAATCCAACGCCCCTGTAGGTTCATCACAAAGAAGCACTTTAGGATTTTTTGCCACCGCTCTGGCGATAGCTACTCTCTGCTGCTCTCCACCAGACATCTGGGAAGGAAAATGGTCACTTCTATTCTCTAAGTTTACCTCGCTGATAATCTCATCGACATCTAAGGGATCAGTAGTAATTTCAGTTGCCAGTTCAATATTTTCCTTTGCTGTTAAATTAGCCATAAGATTATAAAACTGAAAAACAAAACCTATTTCATGCCTTCTAAATTCAGTCAGCTGTTTATCATTAAAAGCTGTAACCTCTTTATTATCGACGAACACAGTCCCTTCTGTCGGCAAGTCCATCCCACCTAATAAATTTAGAAGTGTACTTTTACCACTCCCGCTGGGGCCTAGTATTACTACAAATTCTCCTTCATCAATAGTAAAATTAATATCACGTATTGCATTAACCTCAACTTCACCCATATGATATGTTTTTTTCAAATTACTCACATCGATAAATTTCTGCATTTATTCACCCCTCAATCTATCTAACACCTTATTCATGTCTGTCTTGTATGGAGCATTAAGAATGATTTTTTCTTTTGTTATAGGATGGACAAAATCCATTTCAGTACAATGTAAGAATTGTCTATCCATAAATTCAGATTTTTTATTATAAAGTTCATCCCCCATAATTGGATACCCGATATGAGTCAGATGTACTCTTATTTGATGAGTCCTTCCTGTAAATAATTTTATTTTCAATAAAGCGTATTCATTGAATCTCTCAATTACTTCATATTGGGTCTGCGAAGGTTTTCCATCTTTTCTTACAATTCTATTGATGGAATCTTCAGATTCACGCTCAATTGGTAAATCTATAAGATCAATGTCTTTTTCAACCATCCCTTCAACTAAAGCAATATATTCTTTATTAACCTCTCTGGCTTTCATAGCTTCTGACAACCTATGATGAATAAATTGATTCTTCGCTATGATTACTACCCCGGAAGTATCGCGATCCAACCGATTTACAAATCTAATTTTACTGTCATCCCCATTCTTCGCTAAATAATATGCAATATGGTTCATTAAAGTTCCTGTTGGATGTCCTTTTGTTGGGTGAACTACTAAAAAAGGATTTTTGTTGACAGCTAAAATCATATCATCTTCATATAGCACTTCTAGAGGGCCTTCCTCTAATTCAAATGTATTTATTTCATAATCGAAATTGATTTCTAAAACATCGTGTTCTTTTAAGCACTCATGAGGTAATCTATTAATCCCATTAACAATTATTTTTTTGTTTTTCTTCAACCTCGTATATAAACGACTTGAAACACCTATCTTGCTTGTTAAAATCTCTTTTATTGTTAAATTTTCATCTTCTTTTTTTATAATATACTTCATATCTATCTCCTAATATCAATAATGTGACCATCTAGTCATATTATACCCTATATATATTATTTGAACAGGTGAAAAAACAAAAAATAAAAAACGACCCAGTTATCAGCTGAGTCGTAATTCTCTTATATTGCAACTATATTGAAACCACAATCGACATGCATAATTTCTCCTGTTATACCAGAGGACATATCG
>DAOUQP010000081.1 GCA_030625575.1 Eubacteriales bacterium
ATTTATATAATATACTTCTCTTTTAATTTCTCGATAATTACCTCGGCAGCTTCTTGCTCACTTAAATCTTTATGCAATACACCCGCCGCTTTTATTCCTTTAGTGAATGATTTTTTTACTTTCGTAGGAGAACCCGTCAATCCCAATTCTTCTTTTGTAATGTCTAAATCATCAAAAGTCATCAATCTTACTTCTTTCTCTCTATAGGCATCTAAAATACCCACTACACTCATATATCTAGGTTCATTCATTTCAGATAGAGCAGTGATTAGACAAGGCATTTTAACCTTTATGATGTGATATCCATCTTCAAATCTTCTTTTAATGATAAGTGCATTTCCTTCTTTGTTTACCTCTTCAACATAACTTACATGTGGCACTGCAAGATGCTCAGCTAGTTCAGGACCAACTTGAGCAGTATCACCATCAATCGCTTGTCTACCAGTAATAATTAAATCATATTCCAGTTTTTCTATCGCCTTCGCCAACGTAAGAGATGTCGCCCATGTATCAGCTCCTGCAAATGCACGATCAGATAGTAAAACCGCCTCATCCGCACCCATTGCCAACGCTTCTCGAAGTGCAGCATCCGCCTGAGGTGGACCCATGGTGAGCACTGTAATATGCGCTCCAAACTCTTCTTTTAATTGCAGTGCAGATTCTAATCCGCTTTTATCATCAGGGTTTATTATGCTCGGAACACCATCTCTAATCAATGTTCCTGTTTTAGGATCAAGTTTAACTTCATTTGTATCAGGTACTTGTTTTATACATACAATTATCTTCATCATTTTGCCTCCTATAACATATTTGCAGCAACAACCATACGCTGCACTTCAGAAGTTCCTTCATATATTTCAGTGATTTTAGCATCTCTCATCATTCTTTCAACCGGATATTCTCTTGTGTAACCATATCCACCGTGAAGCTGAACTGCCTTAGTAGTTACCATCATTGCAGTTTCTGATGCGAAAAGTTTTGCCATTGCCGCTTCATTGCTATATGGCATTTTATTATCTTTACACCAAGCAGCTCTATATACAAGCAATCTAGCCGCGTCAGTTTGTGTCTGCATATCAGCTAACTGAAACTGAGTATTTTGAAATTTAGATATCGAACGACCAAATTGTTTTCTTTCTTTTACATATTTAACAGTCTCATCGATTGCACCTTGAGCTATTCCGAGTGCCTGAGCTGCGATACCAATTCTTCCACCATCCAAAGTTTTCATTGCAACGCCAAAACCTTTACCTTCTTTACCAAGAAGATTTTCTTTGGGAACCTTTACATTTTCAAATATAAGTTCACAAGTTGCCGAACCCCTAATACCCATTTTCAGTTCCTTCTTGCCTATAGAGAATCCTTCATAGTCTTTCTCTACGATAAATGCTGAAATTCCTCTGGTTCCTTTAGATTTATCTGTCATAGCAAGAATAATAAACGTATCTGCTTTTGATGCATTAGTGATAAATATCTTTGATCCATTTAGAATATAATGATCACCTTCTAATACCGCTCTGGTTTGTTGCCCTGCAGCATCTGTTCCTGCATTAGGTTCAGTCAATCCAAAAGCTCCTAGTTTCTCTCCATTAGCTAACGGTATTAAATATTTTTCCTTTTGCTCTTGTGTACCAAATTCATAAATCGGCGCACAGCAAAGTGAAGTATGAGCAGATAATACAACACCAGTAGTTCCACATGCTTTAGAAAGCTCTTCAACTAACATCGCATAAGATACATTATCTCCACCTGCACCACCGTACTCCTTAGGAATAGGAATTCCCATCATTCCATAACGAACCATTTTTTCTACTGTTTCTTCCGGGAATCTCTCTTCTTCATCAACTTCAGCCGCTATCGGCTTAACTTCATTTTCAGTGAATTCTTTATACAGTTGTTGTAGCATTTTAACTTCTTTACTTATACCAAATTCCATTTTCTAACCTCCATTTGTTAACTTATTCACACATTCTATATATGCAATTCCCATGCCAAGGCATATATATGGGTAAAAAGGGCTAAAAGTGATAATGTTACAGTCTTTTTTTCTGTTTTAACGTTATATTTTTAACTATCTAACATATATCTGTTCGCTTTTGCTGACAGTTCAATATATCCCGTTCAGAAAACCTGACACTTTGCCAAATTTATCGTATTTCTTGTTCGAATTTCTTGACACTCCTTGTAATTATGCAAAACTATACATAAATTTGCATAATTTATCTAATAACATTGACATCATAAAACAGCCGCTGTATAATCGTATACAATAATACATGCGGGAGGTATATATGAAAAAATCCTTAACATATAAGATATTAAAGAATCATTTACTTGAAGGAGATTTAATTGTAGGCAATGAGATAAAAATTAAAATCGATCAAACATTAACTCAGGACTCAACTGGTACGATGGTCTATCTTCAGCTAGATGCTATGGACATCGAAAAAAGGCAAACAGAATTATCTGTCGCATATATAGATCACAATACTATTCAATCCGGATTTGAAAATGCAGACGACCACGAATTTATAAAATCGGCTGCTTTAAAATACGACATTATATACTCAAAACCAGGGAATGGCATCTGCCACCAACTCCATTTAGAAAGATTCTCCAAACCCGGAAAAACACTGATTGGATCCGATAGTCATACACCGACATCCGGCGGTATGGGTATGCTGGCCATCGGCGCTGGCGGACTAGACGTAGCCGTAGGAATAGGAAAAGGTTTTTACTATTTAAAAGTACCGAAGGTTATGAATGTCAAATTAAGTGGTTTGCTTAATCCATGGGTATCTGCTAAAGACGTCATTCTTTATATTCTAGGTGAACTCACTGTAAAAGGCGGAGTTGGTTACGTAATTGAATACACCGGAGAAGGAGTAAAAAGTTTATCTCTAACAGATAGAGCAACTATCACCAACATGGGCGCCGAGCTCGGGGCGACAACTTCAATCTTTCCATCAGATGAATTAACTGAAGATTTTCTGATTAGACAAGGACGGAAAGAAGATTATACCGAACTGAAAGCAGATGAGGATGCTATCTATGATAAAACTATAGAAATCGATTTATCTAAACTCGAGCCAATGGTCGCACTTCCCCATTCTCCTGATAATATCGATTCAGTAAAAAACAATAAAATGAAAATCGATCAAGTTGCTATAGGAAGCTGCACCAATTCTTCTTACACTGATTTAATGAGAGTGGCAGCCATATTGAAAGGCAAAAAAGTTCATCCGGATGTAAGCCTTGTGATTTCACCGGGATCGTCCAACATTTTAAAAATGCTGGCAAACACAGGCGCTTTATCAGATATGATTTCAGCTGGCGCAAGAATTCTAGAATCGGCATGCGGTCCATGTATAGGTATGGGGCAGGCTCCAAAGACTAACGCAGTTTCCGTTAGAACATTTAATAGAAATTTCAAAGGACGATGCGGAACTACAAATGCAGGTGTTTATCTTGTCAGCCCAGAAACCGCTGCAATTTCAGCTATAACCGGCTATTTAACAGATCCAAGGGATATAGGGAATCCTATAGATATTTTACTTCCAGACCAATTTGAATATAACGATAACTATTTTCTTTATTCTAAAGGCGAAAACAAAGAAACCGAGCTCATTATGGGGCCGAATATTAAACCTTTTCCTTTAGGAACAGAGTTAGAAAATTCAATAGTAAAAAAAGTCGTTTTAAAAGTTAAGGATAACATTACGACTGACGACATCATGCCATCGAATGCAAAATTATTGCCGTTTAGATCTAATATTCCCAAATTATCCGAGGATTGTTTCGCAACGCAATGTGACGATTTCAAACAAAGAACAATATTAAATAATGGTGGAATTGTAATAGGCGGCGATAATTACGGACAGGGTTCTAGTAGAGAACATGCAGCACTAGTTCCTCTTTACTTGGGAATTAAAGCGGTAATAGTAAAATCCTTCGCAAGGATTCATAAGGCAAATCTTATCAATGCAGGTATTTTGCCACTTGAATTCATCTCTGAAAATGATTATCTCCAACTAGAAGAAAATGACGAACTCGAATTAATAGATGTAAGGAATTCACTGATCAATTCTCATTTTATAGAAATATTGAATAAGACAAAAGGAAAAATAATAAAGGTCAAATTCGAAGGCTCTGATAGAGATGTCGACACTCTATTAATGGGAGGAACCATCAATTATCTTAAGAAGGTGCAAAAATGAGAAAATATAATGTAACTTTAATTCCAGGAGACGGCATCGGCCCAGAAGTAACTAAGGCGGCAGTTGAAATTGTTAATGCGACTGGTATAGAAATCATCTGGGAAATAGTCAATGCCGGACAAGATGTTTTTGATGAAAAGGGAATATTGATACCCGATGAAGTCTATGAAAGCATAGAAAAAAACAAGGTGGTTCTTAAAGGACCCATAACAACACCCATTGGAAAAGGATTTAGAAGCATCAATGTCGCTTTAAGAAAAAAATATGACTTATATGCCAATATCAGACCGATCTCCAATCTGTGGAAAAATGATGGCAAGCCTATAAATATGGTGATTTTCAGAGAAAACACCGAAGGATTATATATTGGCATAGAACACGAAATAACTAAAGATCACTTTGTTTCCATTAAAAAGACAACAAGGGAAGGTTCTGAAAGAATCCTTGACAAGGCTTTTGAATACGCAAAAAACAACGCAAAGGAAAAAGTGACATTGGCTCACAAAGCTAATATTTTGAAAATGACAGATGGGCTATTTTTAGAAGTCGGCAGAGAGACCTCCAAAAAATATCAAATCCCACTAGAGGAAGTCATCATCGACAACATGTGTATGCAAATGGTAATGAACCCTTCGCAATTTGACCTTATCGTTACCATGAATCTTTATGGAGATATACTCTCCGATCTCGGAGCAGGTCTGGTCGGAGGTCTTGGACTCATTCCCAGTGCAAACATCGGCGATGAAATAGCTATGTTTGAAGCTGTTCACGGAAGCGCTCCTGATATAGCGGGTAAAAATTTAGCAAACCCTATCGCCATTACCCTGTCAGCCGCAATGATGCTTCGGCATTTAGGAGAGACAAAAGCCGCTGAATCAATTGAAGCATCGATCAACAGAGTGCTGCTAAAAGGCGAAATCAGAACTAAAGATCTAGGCGGCAATAATACAACCATAGATATGAAAGATGCAATCATAAAAGAAATGAAGGTGAAATAACATTATGGAAACAAATAAATTCATTTGTGATCATACTCAAATTACAGAGAAAAACAATACTATTTGTCCTGAATTCTATAAAAAATACAATTTGAAATACGGTCTTAGAAACGAAAACGGTACTGGCGTAAAGGTGGGAATAACTAAAATCAGTAGTGTTCTGGGGTATGTTTTTGACGAAGGCATTAAAAAGCCTATAGACGGTAAATTATTTTACAGGGGAATTGAATTGAGCGATATCGCAAACGGATATTCAAAAGACAATCAAAATGGATTTGAGGAAACCGTTTATTTATTGCTCTTTGGAAAATTACCGACAGAAAATGAATTATCAGCCTTTAATGAAGTATTGGATGAACAAAGAGAACTTCCTAAAGGATTTACTGAAAACATGATCCTGAAAATACCTTCTAGTGATATTATGAATAAACTTCAGAGAAGCATTTTGGTGCTTTATTCTCATGATAAAGACCCAGATAACCTTGAGATAAAAAACGTTTTGATGCAAAGCCTTAAATTGATTGCAAGATTTCCTACTATAATATCATACGGATACCAAGCCAAAGCTCACTATTTCGATAATAAAAGTTTGTTCATTCATTCTCCTCAAAAAGGCTTGGGAACTGCAAAGAACATCCTGCATATGATAAGACCCGACAATAAATATACTGAAACCGAAGCGGGAATTCTCGATTTATGCCTCTTGCTTCATGCAGATCACGGTGGAGGAAACAACTCTGCTTTTGCAACTCACGTAGTAACATCCAGCGGAACTGATACGTACTCTGCAATCGCCTCGGCAGTCGGATGTCTTAAAGGGCCAAAACACGGTGGAGCAAATATTAAGGTCAGAGAAATGATAGAAGATATCAAAGCGCATTGCGATTACAAAAATATCGATGCTTTAAATTCTTATCTTGAAAAGATTATAAATAAAGAGGCATTCGACAAAAAAGGCCTTATCTACGGAATGGGACACGCTGTTTACACTTATTCAGATCCAAGGGCTGTAATTCTAAAAAAGAAAGCTGTCGAACTAGCTATTGAAAAAAATCGTCTCGACGAGTTTGAACTCTATAAAAATATCGAGCAGCTTACTAAAGAACTTATTCAGAAAAGTAAAGGTCCTAACGCTATAATTTGCGCCAACGTAGATTTGTATTCTGGATTTGTCTATGAAATGCTGGATATTCCTAGAGAACTTTACACTCCAATCTTTGCCGCTGCAAGAGTCGCAGGTTGGTGCGCACATAGAATCGAACAATTGATGTCTGATAAAAAAATCATCAGACCAGCTTATCAAAACGTCAGTGTTCCTAAAAAATATATTCCTTTAAGTGAAAGATAGAAGCTAAATCAATGGCTTCTATCTCTTTTTGTGCTATTATAAAAGCAAGAAATATTATCGAAGGTGGTTTATATGAAAAAGTCTGATATTCTAAATGATGCTGCATTAGATATACTCTCATCAATAGAGGAAGGTGTACATATTGTCGATGAGAATGGATTCACTCTGATATATAATAATGCAATGTCCGAAATTGAAGGTCTTGAAGAGAATATAGTTGTAGGAAAACATCTAATGGATGTCTATCCTGAATGGACAAAAGAAAGCTCTACAATTCTTACAGTGCTAAATACAGGTAAACCAATATTAAACAGAGAACAATTATACCTTAACTTCAAAGGTAAAAAAATCACTACGATCAACTCTACTTATCCAATTTATAGAGATGGAATTCTAGTGGGCGCTGTAGAAATTTCTAAAAACAACACCTATGTCAGCCATATGTCTGAAAAAATTGTCGATTTACAGCAACGACTTTTAAAGGATAAAAAAAAGAAAGATACTATTAAATCTTATAGTTTTGATAACCTGATAGGTAAAAACGATGAATTCTCAAAATCAATCGCGGTTGCAAAAAGAGCTTCAAAAACATCTTCAAGTGTACTGATCTACGGAGATACAGGTACAGGAAAAGAACTCTTTGCCCAAAGCATACATTATGAAAGCAAAAGAAAAAATTGTACTTTTATAGCACAAAACTGTGCTGCACTTCCTGAATCTCTTTTAGAGAGTTTATTATTCGGAACGACAAAAGGCAGTTTTACGGGAGCAGTCGATCGCCCTGGTCTTTTCGAACAAGCAGATGGCGGCACATTATTTTTAGATGAAATCAATAGCATGAGCATGAACTTACAAGCAAAACTACTGCGTGTACTCCAAGAAAGTTATGTTCGCAGACTAGGTGGAGATAAAGAAATTCCTATTGACGTCAGGATTATTTCAGCAACCAATGAACATCCAAAAGACTTACTCGAAAAAGGAACCCTGCGAAAGGATTTATACTATAGAATCAATGTTATCCCTATTTATATTCCTAACCTTATCGAAAGAACTGACGATATTCCAGTTTTAGTAGATTATTTTATAAGAGAATATAACAAAAAACTTGAAAAAGATGTTTGGATGATTTCAGACGAGCTAATGGAAGCTTTCATGCATTATCATTGGGTAGGTAATATTCGCGAACTCAAGAATTTTATCGAATCCTCCATGAATATGCTTGATCAAGATGAGCACGTTATAACTATAAATCATATGCCGGCTCATGTAGATGGATTGTTAAATAAAAAGAAGGTAAATGGTTTCAGAGATAAATCAATTAAATTTATCGACTTGAATTCATTTATAATTGAAAAGGAAAAGGAAATCATAATCGAATTTCTTAAAATAAATAGTTGTAATGTTTCAAGAGCTGCTACCGATCTTGGAATCAGCAGGCAAAACCTGCAATATAAGATGAAAATCTACGGCATCGATAAGAAAATCGCAAAATAATTTGCACTTTTAGAGCAAAATATCATGCATTTCAATGCTTATTTCGAGTTTTCTCATCAACTGCAAAATATTTTGCTGTATAATGCAAATTATTTTGCCAATGTCACAAATAACTATGTTGATTGGAATAAATATTCAACTGAATTTATAATTATTATGTAACCCGATAAAAAAATTGTCGGGTTATTCTTTTTTTTGTTGAAATAAATATATTATCGCACGAATTCCATCGTTTTTTATCTTTTGGCATACACTTTGCATACTATATAAATGTATAAATGAATTTCTTAGCTTCAAAGGAAGTTTAGAAAACATAATCCAGGGATTTTAGAATTCTTACCTCCCTCTTTTAAAGAAGAAGGAGTCCTAGAATTCTTAGTCATCGGATAAATTATAGGAGGTGTCTCTTGATGAGAACTGAGAACGTAAAAATAGCAATTTGGGGATTCGGAGCTATGGGAAGTGGCATGGCGAGAATGTTATTAACTAAAAAAGGTATCGAAGTTGTAGGTGTATGTGACCGAGATGAAAAAAGAGTTGGCAAAGACATGTACGAAGTACTAGGCGTTGAACGTGGAGATAAAAAAGAAGTAATAATAAGTGAAAATATCGATACAGTGCTAGACCAAGATGTAGATTTATGTCTACTAGCAACTGATTCTTATACAGCAAAGGCTTTTCCAAGATTAAAGCTAGCTTTGGAAAAGAAAGTAAATGTTATTTCAACAGCAGAAGAAATGGCATTCCCTCAAGCTCAAAATCCTGAACTTGCCATAGAAATTGATCGCATTGCAAAGGAAAACGGCGTATCGGTTTTAGGAACAGGAATCAACCCAGGAATGATTATGGATTTACTAGTTGTTTGTTTGACTGGATGTATGACAGAGGTTGAACACATCGAAGCTAAACGAGTTAACAGTTTATCACCATTTGGCCCAGCAGTTATGGAAGAACAAGGCGTAGGTATTCCAGTTGACGAATTCAACAAAGGCGTTGAGGACGGTACAATGGCAGGCCATGTTGGATTTGCAGAATCAATCGCTATGATTGGCGATGCAATCGGTTGGGAAGTAGAAAAATTCGAGCAACAAATGAAACCGATCATTACTAACGTAGATCGTACATCACCATATGGTTTCGCTGCTGCTGGCGACGTAGCTGGCGTTAATATGACTGGCCAAGGTTATGTAGACGGCGAAGTTAAAATAGATATGATTCACCCTCAACAAATCGAACCTGAAATGGAAGGAACTTTCACAGGAGACTACATTAAAATCAAGGGTTCACCAGAAGTTAATATGAGTATCAATCCAGAAGTAGATGGTGGTTTAGGAACAATAGCAATGTGTGTAAATATGATTCCTCAAGTTATCAATTCACACCCTGGTTTAAAAACTATGTTGGATTTACCTGTTCCACGCGCAATCATGGGTGATGTCAGAAAACTTATTAGATAGGTAGGTGTATTTGATGAAAGCAATAAAAGGCGAATGGGTGAACATTCATAGGATTATTTTTACATCTGATGAAAGAGCCCCACAAGTACCTGAAGATACAAAAAAAGTACCTCTAGAGATGTGGGTTAAGGGCTTCCTTGTAGATAATGAAGCATCAATCGGAGATACAGTAAATATAAAAACAATAACCGGACGAGAAGAAACAGGGAAACTTATAGATATCAATCCGACTTATCGTCATTCTTTTGGAGAATTCGTTCCTGAACTTTTACAGGTAGGAATTAAAATTAAAGAAATCCTTTTCGGAGGTGAAGATAATGAAAGATAATTCATATGGTGCAGTGATGTCCCGCAGAAATGAAATTATGAAAAAAGCTATTGGTATCGATTATGATGAATTTGAATACCCTGGAATCAGCTT
>DAOUQP010000152.1 GCA_030625575.1 Eubacteriales bacterium
AATAGCCACTTGCTGAAAACACTGAAACCGCTATAAGTATTGGTGGCACCTACTGCGCCAAATCCCGGTCCTATATTTCCAAGCGTTGCAGCAACCGCACTTGACGAGCTTATCAGATCTAGTCCTTCAAGAGATATCACCAAGGTTCCTAGTCCAAACAAAATCATATATAAAAAGAAAAAACTCGCAATGCTGTTTAGCACATCGTTTGGTATTGCTTTATTTCCAATTTTAACTGCTACAACAGCTCTAGGATGAAATATTTTTTGAATCTCTCTAAGTATCAATTTGAACAACACAAGTATTCTTATTACTTTAATCGAACCGCCGGTAGAACCGGCCGAACCCCCTACAAACATAAGAAGATAAAGTATGCCTTTGCTAAACGGAGTCCATGTATCAAAATTTGCTGTTGTATAACCTGTTGTGGTTATAATCGAACTCGTTTGAAAAAGCGAATGCATAAACGATTCCCATATATTATGGTAATGGGCAAAATTCATATTAATTGTAATTAAAACAACTGCAGTCACAATAATACCTAAATATAATCTTAATTCACTATTTTTAAATACTTCTTTCCATTTTCCTTTATACAAATCATAATAAAGTGAAAAGTTCGTCCCTGACATTATCATGAAAATTGAAATGACTATGAAGATATAGGGACTGTTGAATGCACCTATACTTGAATTTCTCGTTGAAAATCCTCCAGTACCTACTGTACCGAAAGTATGTATTGCGGCCTCGTATATACTCATCCCACCTAACATCAGCAAAATGATTTCAGCCAAGGTAATAATAATATAAGTTACATATAACAACTTGGCTGTATCTTTTATTCTAGGTGTTATTTTATCGGTGATAGGTCCAGGACTTTCGGCTCTAAACACATGAAGTCCACCGGCTCCCATTACAGGCAAAATTGCAACTGCTACAACTAGAATACCCATTCCACCGACCCAATGAGTAAATGAGCGCCAAAAAAGAATTCCCCTAGGTAAAATCTCAATATTATCAATAATGGTTGCTCCTGTTGTTGTAAAACCAGACACCGTTTCAAAAAAAGCATCGGTAAATGTAGGAACACTATTTGATAAATATATCGGCAACGCGCCAAATAAAGATGCCAATGTCCATCCTAAGGTTACTATGACCAAGCCCTCTTTTGCTTTAATCTTTCTTTTACCGATTTTCACCTTGGATAAAACATATCCAACAACAATCGTCAATATAATAGTAACCAAAAAAGGAACGAAGTCATTTTCGCCGTTGTAAAATGATATTAATAACGGTGCTATCATTCCAAGGGCTATTATTATTAAAAGATGTCCAAGTACTTTAAAAATTATTCCGTAATTCACTTTCTACCTACCTTTTTTCAACTGGAAGAATTTCTCTAATGCAGGCACTTCAGAAAGTAATGAAAATATTACTAATCTATCTCCTGCATTTATAACCGAGTCTCCACTTGGTATCAATACTTTATTCTTATGCAAAATTGCACCTATTATTATTCCCTTTGGCAAACCTAATTTTGAAATCTTTTTGCCGATTATAGGCAATTCTTCAGCAACCTTTATCTCTGTTACCTCTGCTTCTCCACCTAACAAGAGGGAAACCGAAATTACCCTACCGCCTCTGATATACTTGAGTATTTCACTTGCAGTTATATTTACAGGATTTATCGCTACATCAATTCCGAGTTTCTCAATAATGTTTACATAGTTCTGCCTACTTACTTTAGCAATTACTTTGCTTACATCTATTTGTTTCGCTCTTAACGACATCAGCAAATTCTCTTCATCAAATCCAGTAATTGCAACAAAAGCATCAACATTCGCAAGATCTTCTTCTTCAAGCAAGTTTATATCTGTACCATCACCGTGAATAATAAGCGACGTATTCAATTCTTCAGATAGATAAACACATCTGTCCATATTGGATTCAATTATTTTAACATTTACATTTTGACTTTCCAAACTTTTAGCGAGATAATACCCTATTTTTCCTCCACCAAGAATCATTACTTTCTTGACAAATTTTTTATTAGCTTTATTTCTAAAAGTCTCGACTAATGTACTGATATTTTCTTTTTTCCCAATAACGTAAATAATATCGTTTTCCTCAATAATAGTCTCGCCATGAGGTATTAATATAACTCCATTTCTCGATATTGCAACTATTAAAAGGTGATTGATATTATCAAGCTCCATTATTTTTTTCCCTACAAAACTCGTCATGTTCGATACATTAAAATCAATCATCGATACTCTGCCTTTAGCATACTCTTCAGAATAGAATGAATAACTACCTAAAACATATCTCTCGATCTCATTCGCTGTAGAAAGTTCTGGATTAATCACTTGATCAATGTTCATTTCATTTTTAATGAAATCCAACTGCTCTGCATATTCAGGGCTCCTAATTCTTGCAATGGATTTAGGGCATCCCAATTTTTTTGCCAGCATAGAGATAACTATATTCGTCTCATCACTGCTAGTTACTGCAATAATCAGATCATAAGTCTCTATTCCAAGTTCTTTCAATATACTCACTTGAACACCGTTTGCTTTTACAGTTAAAACATCTAAATGACTTTTTACCTTATCTAGCACTTCTGCACTGGTATCCATTACAGTAACTTCTATTTCACCATTTAACAATGCTTGGGCTAATTTATTACCTAATTTTCCAGCACCGACAATCATTACTTTCATACAAATCCAGCCTTTCTTTCACATTTACTCTTTATACTTGATTATTTTATAATAAATTTTGTATACAATCAAATTTTTTATTTAATTCATGCTAGATTAACAAGATTTTTATAGCATTAATCAGACTATCATTTTCTTCATGATTTCCAATAGATATCCTATGATACCCATTAAGCCAATTCCTTGATAAATCACTTATCATAATATTTTCTTTTTTCAATCTTGAAGCGAGTTGATCAATTGAAGTTTTTATAAGCAAGAAATTCGTCTGACTGTCATAAACTTCAAATCCTAATTCTGTTAATTCTTTGCTCAATCTATCCCTTTCAGCAATTATCATTTTCACATGATCAAAAGCATGCTCTTTATCTTCAATTGCAGCAATGGCTGCATAGCATGCAGATCGGCTTATTGCAGAGTCATATCGCCCTAATCTACTTAAAAATACATCTCCGGCAATTAAATAACTTATTCTCAGTCCGGCTAACGAATAAGCCTTGTCCAATGTTCTTGATATAGCCAGATTTGGATACTCATCTATTAAATCGATGAAAGTGTTTCTGGAAAATTCATAATATGCTTCATCTATCAAAACCAGGCAGTCCTTGTTTTTCAAAAGCTTGATAAGGTCGTCTCTTTCTATTAGACATTTCCCGGTAGGATTGTTTGGATAGTCTAAAATTATCAACGACGGTCCATTAACCAACGATTCCCAAGCGATTTCAAAATCTGGAGGAGCAAGTTGAACTTTGATTATTTTTTTGGCATTATATTTGGCAACATCAATCGAACTCATAAACGATGGATTAAAAGTCATTATATTTCTGTTTTTCGAAAAATTATAGACGATCTCCTTAAAAAGAGCATCAGTTCCAGGTCCGACAACAATGCGTTCACTTGAAATATCATTATACTCTCCAAGTGTCTTTTTCAACATATCCACTTCTTCTTTACTCACATATCTATTGAGATTTTCAAGTCCTTTAATTGCAGCATCCATTACTTTTTCAGTTGGTTTATAAGGGTTCTCATTAGAACTCAAGTCAATCAAAACTTTACCTCCATTAAAATTTCTTCGTTGTATCCAATGACGACATTTATCATACCACCAAGTTTTTTGTCTACTTCAAAATCACCCGTATCCACTCTCAAACATTCAAGGCTCCCCACCTTGTCCAAAGTACTTACGATGATGATATTTTCTTTTTTAACTAGATCCAACACTTCAGAAGAGATTTGTTTGCTTCCTCTGCCGAATATAAATCCATTGCCGCCTATAGGGGTTACAATTATCTTCACTTTTTCATGCTCGTCTATCAATTTCAATAATCCTTTTTCATTCAAATCATTTCCTATTAATTCATTGTTATAAACAGCATCGACACCCAACAAGACTTTTTCGACTCCCATTCGGTCTGTAATCGACTTTAATGTCGTTCCAGGACCGAGAATATACATGACATCTTTTTCTATATTCTCAACGATATACTCTGCTACTTCCTTTTTTTTATCAACGGTTGGACCCTTCACATTTGAAGGAT
>DAOUQP010000078.1 GCA_030625575.1 Eubacteriales bacterium
ACATTCATACTTTCAGTAATATTTTTTGTGAAAATCACATTCTCCGGTTTATCAAAATGAAAAAGTTCACAAATCATTTCTCTAGTTTCAAAAACAATATTCTCGGCCTCATATGAAACATCATATGCTCCTCTATTAATATTGCAACCAACATTCAATATGTAATTTGACATGCTTTCAGCAACACCAGGTGCTTTAGGAAAAGATGTGGCGCCATTATCCAAATATAGAGTCTTCAATTGTATTTTCCTCCAAACAAAAATTCAATACTTCTTTAAACAGTTTATAATAATTTCTTTTCTAATGCCAAGACATAAAAAAAATTCTATCATTTTTATATTTTGATAGAAATAATTAATTTTACATCACTATAAGTCCTTGTTAACATTATAACGACTAAACATAATATCAGATATATTTTACTAGACTATGGAGGATTGACAAATGAAAGAAAAAAGAACTATTATTATCACTGGAGGATTGATTGGTATAATTTCAGTGCTATTAGTATACCTTGGGAATCCAGCAAATATGGGATTTTGCATAGCGTGTTTCTTAAGAGACATTGCAGGTGGAATTGGATTACATAGAGCAGGAGTTGTTCAATACATCAGACCTGAGATAATCGGTCTTGTTTTAGGCGCATTTATTTTAGCATCCAAAAATAAAGAATTTGAATCTAGAGGAGGTTCTTCACCTTTTACCCGCTTTATACTTTCTATCATTGTGATGATTGGAGCTTTAATGTTCCTCGGCTGCCCACTAAGAATGATTTTAAGGCTTGGCGGAGGAGATTTAAGTGCACTAATCGGAATTGCAGGTTTTGTTGTAGGAATACTTGTAGGAGTTTATTTCTTGAATAAAGGATTCAATTTAAAAAGAAATTATAAAATGTCAAAATTCGAAGGATACTTATTTCCGATTCTAAATACTGGTCTATTTATTCTTTTACTAATGTCGCCCGTATTTATTTTCTTTAGCGAAAAAGGTCCTGGAGCTGCTCATGCCTCAATATGGATTTCCCTCGCTGCTGGATTAGTCGTAGGTGCTCTTTCGCAAAAAACCAGACTTTGTATGGTCGGTGGAACAAGAGATATGATACTTTTTAAAGATAATTACCTGCTTTTAGGTTTTCTTTCAATTATCGTATTTAGTTTCATTGCAAATTTGTCTTTTGGATTTTTTAATCTTGGATTTGAAAGTCAACCAATTGCACATTCAGATGGACTATGGAACTTCTTAGGAATGTTTCTAGTTGGATGGGCTTCAGTACTTTTAGGAGGATGTCCATTAAGACAACTGATATTATCAGGAGAAGGAAATACTGATTCTGTAATCTCTGTAATAGGCCTAATAGTAGGTGCAGCGATATGTCATAATTTTGGATTGGCTGCAAGTCCGAGTGGTCCAACTATCAACGGTCAAATCGCAGTTGGAATAAGCATTATAATCACTTTAATAATATCTTCAGTAAATTCCGAAATGAAAATAAGGAGAGAATAATATGAAAAAAATAGATACATGTGGAATGAGTTGCCCTCAACCTGTACTCATGACTAAAAAGGCGCTAGAAGAAAACCCTGAAGGAATTGATATCATCGTAGATAACAAAACTGCTAAGGGAAATGTTGAAAGATTCTTGAATAATTCTGGTTATAAAACAGAATTTAGTGAGAATGACGATACTTTCATTATAAGTGCAAGGAAATAACGCTATGGAATATACTATACTTTTTTTTACACACTCTGGTGCAATCAAGTTCAACAGAAAGTTAAAATCAGAAAATATCCAATGTGAGTTAATGCCTGTACCTAGGGTACTAAGTTCAAATTGCAGCATTGCTGCTAAAATATTCTACGATGGGAATATTGAAAATTTAATTGATGATGAGATTGAAAAGATTTTCATCACTGAAAATAATAAAAATGAATTGGTTTATGAATCCAATTGACTAGAAAGGCTATCCAAATAATGGATGGCCTTTGAATTATCGAAATCAATTTCTGGCTTAAGATATTATGATTATTTTTTATAGTCTTTTAAATACACTATCTTTGCGTTTGTCCATATTGCTAATTACTTTAGCACTTTGTTTCTCCTTCTTAATTTAATAATCTCAACTTCTTTTTTTAAAAAGTTTTCAAATTCTTCTGCAGTATATTTATAATTTTCACATAAATATTTTTGCACTTTTTTTACAACTTTTAGTTTGAAATCAGAATTTATTGGATCATAACTTAGGTACATTGCAATAAGTTTTACAATTTCTGCCCTTTTATCACCATCTTTAATTAATTCAAAATCAACTCCATATATCACATCGTTATTTAGAATAAAATTCTTTAGATGTATATCAAAAATAACTTTTCCTGGTAATGTTCTATAAAAATCCTCTAACCAATGAATTAATTGTAATAAAATTTCAATAGATTCATTGCAGAAATCTTGTCTTTCGTATTCCTCAACTAATTCTAAAAGAGTCGGACCAGAGATATATTCGAACCATAGAGTTAAATTCTTATCATCAAATTCAATCAATTTTGCACACTTTAAATGAAAGATCAACTCATTAGATTGATAAAATTTTTTCTCTTTTTCATAAGCAAAAATACTACTGTGCGCCTTTTTAATACTTAGTTTTCCATTACTATTAAGAAGTATAACTTCATTTCTCTTTGATGTAATTTTTTTCTTTATCATTATCATATTTTATTCCTTTATAGTTCATAATAGTAGATTTGATATTTATTGTCATGAAGTAGTTTACATCAAAAATATATGCACCCACTGAATACAACAATCGTAACAAAGAAAACAACTTCATCAATATGTTTTATTCTTAACTGTCTCAAACTAGTTCTTTTATTATAAGCTCTGAATCCCCTTGCATCAACAGAAATTGCAAGTTTTTTTGCTCTCACAAGTGTATTCATTATAACTGGCATAAACAAATATGAAACAATTTCAATTCTTTTTTTGATAGAAAGCATATTTATATCAATTCCTCTGAGCTGAATAGACGTAAATATATTTTGAATTTCTTCCACTAACAACGGCATAAACTTTATTCCTATAGCTACCATAAAAGCAATATCATATGGCAATTTCAGTTGAATAAACGCCTGCAATATATCACGCATATTAGAAGTTGTCAGGATTGCCCCAGATAGTACTATTATATATATCCGAAATAAGTAACTAATTCCTCTTATAATTCCCTCATCTGTTAATAGTGCGAATCCATTTATAGTTAAAACAGCTTGACCATCGTGATTAAATATACTCTGAATTATAATAATTACTATGAATAATTGGAGATAACGTCTTATTCTTTTATAAACAGAAAAATATTGCACATTAAAACAAAGCCCATAAATCACTCCTATTATGAGTATAACTAATAACTTATCAACTCGTGTAAATAATACGCCACTTGTAGATAAACATAATGCAATAAATATTTTTATTCTAGGATCAACACTACTCTTCACCAATAACTCGACCATCCTTTATTTGAAATATTCGATTTGAGTATTGCTTTACAAATTCTATATCGTGACTAACCATAATAATTCCAATTCCCTCGTTTTTTATTTGACAAAGCAACTTTCCAAGTTCATTTTTTCTTTCATAATCCAATCCTGTTGTAGGTTCATCCAGTATTAAAAATTTTGGATTATTCAGCAAAATAGTCGCAATAGCCAATCTCTGCTTCTCCCCTTGACTGAGGAAATATGGAGCGATATGTCTTGCATTTTGAAGTTTAAACCTATTAATCATTTCCTCGATTTTTTTACTGATAACTATTTCATCAATTTCCTTGAATCTCATTGCAAAAGCCAATTCTTCTTCAACAGAAGGTGCAAATATCTGGTGCCCAACATTTTGGAATAGATATCCAATTTTCTGCCCAATTTCAAATAAAGCCATTTCTGTTAAAGGTTCACCATCAATGTAAATTTCACCTTTTGTGGGCTTTAGAATTCCCATCATTATTTTACAAAATGTAGTTTTTCCTGACCCGTTATCTCCTATAATGGATATCCACTCATAACAATTAGCCTTAAAATTAACATCTTTAAGTATTTCTTTATTTTGAAGTTGATATGAAACGTTGTTAACACTAATAAATGGTTTCATTTTTATCCCCATTAAAATTAAAAAGATTTAATTTCCCTTCCTCTAGTCGATATACACTGTCCGCAATAAATAGATTACCATAATCATGCTCAATCATAATTATAGTTTTACCTTGATTCTTTAATTTTTCCAATACTTTTAGAATCTTTGCTTTACCTTTTTTATCTACTTGCGCTAGCACTTCATCAAGAATAATAATATCAACATCAAGACATAAAATTGATGCAATAACTACAAGTTGTTTTTCTCCTCCAGATAATTGATTTGGATTACGATACCTCAGTGATTCAATATTCAATAATTCTAATACATCATCTATGCGCTTTGTCATATCATTTTGTGGAAAACATAAATTTTCCATACCAAAAGCTAGTTCATCTTCAACACAAGAAAAAATAATTTGAGTATCTGGATCTTGAAATACTGTACCCATATATTTCGAAATCTGTGGTTTGCTAAGCCTCTTTATTTCTTCACCAAATATATAAATTTCACCCTTTATGCGCTTATTATCATTTGGATGAATTGTTCCATTTATCATTTTTATCAAAGTTGTCTTTCCCACTCCACTAGAACCGACTATAGCAACTATCTGTCCATTGTTTACACTAAAACTAATACTATCAATAATAGCATTAGTTTTAGTATTTGAATAATTGAAATATAAGTTTTTTATCACTAAAGGATATGTTTTATCCAACTTTTTTCACCTACTTCGCTTCTGTCGAGAGTGCATATTTGCACCAGTATTGGCTGAATGCATCTTTTCTGATAACTACCTGGTAAGGTCCATCTCCACCATTTTCCTTTGAAAGAATTAACTCGCCATCTCTTTTATACACTAAATACACATTATCGTCATCAATTACTTTTCCAATATCTATTGAAACAGCATACCCATCTGCTGCGGTTACAATAACTACAGATTTATCGGATAATTCAATCTCACTATCCATATAAATCAATTTTAGGAGAACTCCAGTATATTCATGTTCAGTTGCACTTTTACCATCAGATTTTAAATCTGCTTTGAAATTAGTTTCCCCTAATGCCTGAATCTGAGACATATTATAACTAATAGTTTTATTTTCACTATCAAACACAGTGAAAATCGCATCATTATTTTGTTGTGTATTCAACTCTACATTTTCTCGATTGAGATATGCTGTAATACATATTGCAACAACTAAAACTACTATAATGCCAACTATAAATTTATTTGAGTTTTTCATCTCATCCTCCTTGTATAATCAATCTATACTTCATATTCATTTTCATTAAACCCAATTATTTTAATTCTCTCATTAATCTTATAAGCTATAAGACCACCCACACCACCTGATAAAATTCCACATAAAAGACTTAAGATAAGAGGTATAAGTGGTAATTTAAAAAAGAATAGATTTGATAAATATATACCAGACAAATTAGCAATTATACCGGCTGCAAAAAAATCTAGTATATGGTTGAACCTACGATTGAATAGTAAAAACACAATATCGATCATCAATCCTGGCAGTGTATAAGTAAAAATACTTATCATTCCATGAGAACCAAAGCTTCCTGTTATTATAACTATCAAAGCTTGAGTAAATGCAGTAATCGTCGCTGCTCCTCGTTTATTCACAATTGCAGCAGATAGAATAATCCAAAGCATATAGAAACCACCAGCAACAGCTCCCCCTGGAATAAACAAAGGGCCAGTCACCATATGAGTGAGTGGAATTATAATCGGTTTCGTTGCAAGCCCTATTGCTGCCATAAAAGCAATAACAATAATATCAAATGTTGAATATCTATCGAGCATTTTTCTTTTTCTTTCCATAAACATTCTCCTAAATAATCATCTTACTTGACTACAATTTTTGCAACATCTCTAACCCAAGTTGTAGCAAACTTAGTATTCTGTACTAACTGAACAGTATTATCATCAATTTTCTTATCATTTTTTAGAATTGCTAAAATAGTTTCTTCATCAATATTCTCATTTAACAGTTCAACTTCATATCCATCTCCTGCAATAAAAATTAGCGAATTAAAATCCTCTACATTTAGAAAACTCAGTAAATCTACTACTTTATAACCATTCCAGTCTTCAGGATATTTCACATTATTTTTTGACCGTTCTGTATGCAAACTTATACATTCAAGTTTACTTTCAGCTTTAGTACTGCTAAAATCAAAACTTCCATCCTCTAAACCTTCTACTGTAATTATCCACTCAGCTGAATCACTCTCTTTTACTATAACATCAGAGTCACTTTGTTTATCGACAACTAGCAAACCATCGCTAGTTTCAATTGTAACAACATCACTAATAGCAGCAGATTTTGGTAACGATTCATCAAATTTCACAATACACTTAAATGTATCATCAATCAAAATAATCCCTTTTTCTAAACTTTCTTTGCTTAGTTCAACTTTATATTCATCAACAGCTGTAAAAACATAATAATCACCATCAAGACCAGTCATTTCTAAAAATTTTTCTAGTTTAATACCTGTCTGATTTCCAATAGTTCTTTCCTCAATAACATTATATGACTGAGCAACAGATACAAAAGTAACCTCGTCAGCATCAAGTGTTAATATCTGTTTTACATGCATTCCTTCTGGCAAATCTGGAGCTAAAAACATTGGTGCATATTCTCCAGTTATTTTTAAATAACCTTTTAATAAAATCTCATACGTCTCAGTTTTTTTGAATCCATCAGAAGCAACAAAACCTATACCGTGTTGTCCGTTACTTCGATAAGTACTAAATAAATCTGATACTTTTACAGCTTTATCAATAACTTCACCATAATTGTAGTCTTCAACTGGTAAGTTATTTATTGCTGTTTCCAGAATAATTACCTTATTACCTTCTTCGTTGCTATCAGCATCTACAAACGCACTAAAATCAATCTCTACAAGATTTGATACAAAGAACATTGAACGCACATCATCAATAGCAACTCGTAGTGGCTGTTCATTTTCAGTTAAGTACTCACCATCAAATTCATAAGCAAGAATAATATCCTTTTGGGATAGAATTTCTTTTGGAACATTAATAGCATAGCCATCTTCAGATATCAGTCTAATTGACTCAAAATCATTTTGACTAATACCATGCTCTTTTAAAATATTTTCAAGTAGTACTCCACTAACTATATTATCTAACTCTTCTCCTGTTGATGTCACACTGTGTACACTCGCTGTTACTTTTTCCATTAAAAAAATATCATTATAAGCAATAGAAAAACTCTCTTTCAGTCCACTAAATTCAAGTTCGCCTTCATAACTTAAAGAATTATTTTCACTTTGATTTGCTTTGACATTTTGCGATGAACACGATACAACTGTAAAACATATAATAATTATCATCATGAATAAAAACCATTTATATTTTTTGTTTCTCATTAAATCTCCTCCATAAACTACAATCCATCTAATAGATATATTTCTTTAGTAACAATTCATTATAATATAAAAACTCCTAAAAAGGAGTTTTTATATTAACAAAATTAATTGTTTCATACTAACATTCCTTTTTCACTCAGAAAGGCAAATTTGTTTTAAACTTTACTCTATTGATTGAATACGCATACATAAGAGCTTAGCTTAGACAACTCGGAAGTCAATTATTTTATTTTACGAAATCAAATCCAATTTTCATTGCTTTTGTGTTCATTTCCTGAAATTTACCTTTACCTTTTTTATTGAACATTTCGTTCATTCCATCTATTGCTTCTTCTTCAGTAAATTCATTTAACAATTTGATTATAACACCTGACATGACAATATTTGCACCCTTAGGATGATTCATTTCATTTGCTATTGAATTACACGGCACTTCAACAATCGTGATATCATCACGAGTATTTGCCTCTGTTGATACCATATCTGTATTAATAACAACCGTTCCACCTGGAGCAATAATATCGATAAATTTATTAAAAGAAGGAGTGTTCATAGCCAATAATAAATTTGGTTCTTCTTGTGCAGGATTATAGATCATTTCTTTTCCAAATTTCACTGTACAATTTGCAGTACCACCTCTCATAGCTGAACCATAAGAAGGAATCCAAGTAGCATTTAACCCTTTACTTACTGCAATACTCGAGATAATAAGACCAGATGTTAAAACACCCTGTCCGCCAAATCCAGCAAATACGATTTCATTCATGACTATTTTCCCTCCCTTTTCTTAAATTCACCAATTGGAAATTCTTTAACAATTTCATTATCAATTTTCTCAAATGCTTGAAGAGGTGTCATTCCCCAGTTAGTTGGACATGGTGATAGAATTTCAACAACTGAATATCCCTCACCATTGATTTGTGCTTCTAATGCATTTTTAATATATCCTTTTAGTTTGTTAATTTTTGCAGGAGATGTTACCGATCCCCTTGCAACGTACGCTACATTAAATTGTTGTGCAACTAATTCAGGAAATTTAATTGGTGATCCTGTAATAGAACAATCTCTTCCATTTGGTGAAGTTGTTGTTTTTTGACCTTGAAGAGTAGTACTACTCATCTGTCCACCAGTCATTCCAAAATTTGTATTATTTACAGTAATTACTGTAATATTTTCATTACGGTATGCTGCATTTGTTGTTTCGGATAAACCAATGCTATAAGCATCGCCATCACCTTGATACGAAATAACTATGTTTTCTGGCGAAACTCTTTTCATACCTGTACATACAGCTGATGCTCTTCCATGTAGGCAGTGCAAACGGTCAGTTTCTAAAACTCCACCCAATAAACTTGAACAACCAACACCTATACCGAAAATAATATTTTCATCTTGTCCCAATTCTTCAAGACATTCAGCTATTAGTCTAATTGCTATTCCGTGACCACAGCCTGGACAAAATGATGAAGGTTTTTCAATAATCTTAGGAATTTTTCTTGCTTTTGCCATATTAGAACACCTCCTTGATTTCGCCATCAACAATTTTTTTATAATCAGCTTTAATAGTTTTCATTGCAGGAATTCCATATACATATGGAAGACTATACACAGGTATATCTGCTCTCAATACTTTTTTAACTGTTAAAGCGACATCTTCTACTAATTGCCCTGTTGCATTTGCTTCTACTGTAATAAGACCTTTTACATTTGGGTTGATTTTCTTAAATGCTTCTTCTGGAAAAGGCCATGCAGTAATTGGTCTAATAAAGCCTACTTTGTTTCCTTCTTCTTGTAGCTTTTTAACCGCTCCTTTTGTAGAACGACCAGGTAATCCAAATGCAACGAACACATAATCGGCATCTTCAAGATTTTCATCTTCCCATCGTTGTTCATTTGCTTTTATTGCATTATGTTTTTCGTTCATAAGTACTGCTTCTTTCATTGAATCTCTATCAAATATTCCTACTTTTTTATAAGAATACTTTCCATCAAATCCCCATGGAGCACGCTTTGTTTCAATGAAATCAGGAAGTGTACATGGTTCCATCATTTGACCAAGTGCACCTTCTGTCATTAAAACTGCTACAGTTCTATATTTATCAGCAAGATCAAAAGCAAGTCCCACTAACTCAACTGCTTCTTGAATACTTTCAGGACACAACACGATAGCTCTATAGTCACCATTTCCGCCACCGCGAGTTTCTCTTAAATAATCACATTGAGCTGTATATAGCGTTCCAATTCCATTTCCATATCTAACAACATTTATAATAACTGCTGCTAATTCTTCATCATATAATTGTGTAATTCCTTCTTGTTTCAAACTAATTCCAGGTCCAGATGATGCTGTAAAACTTCTTACACCACATGCCGCTCCTCCGATTACCATATTGATTCCTGCTAATTCACTTTCTGCTTGAACGAAAGTGCCTCCAACTTCTGGCATTCTCCAAGATAGATATTCCATAATCTCTGTTGATGGAGTAATTGGATATCCTGCATATAATCTAGCACCATATCTTATTGCGGCTTCTGAAATCGCATGATTTCCTTTTATCATTTCTGCCATAAAACTTCCTCCTTATTAATCTCCAATAATTTCATAAACGCCATCAGGACACATTGTGTAACAGATACCACAACCTATACACAAATCATGATCAATGACAGCAGTTTGATAACCAAATTCATTAAACTCTTCTGTAAAACTAATTGCATTTTTGGGGCAATTTACAATACATAGTTCGCATTGTTTACATCTTATTGAATCAATTTTAACTTTTACTTCCATTTCCTATGCAGCCTCCTTCTTAATCTCCATATAAATATTTTTACATTTAGTTTC
>DAOUQP010000074.1 GCA_030625575.1 Eubacteriales bacterium
TAAAAATTAAAAAGATAAATAAAAAATCAGTAAAATTCGAAACTAAGGTAATGAAAAAAAGTGATGAAGAATTCGAGTTGTTGATAAAGCAGAAGATAGTAATACTAGATGGTAGGATTGTATTGTATAAAGACGTAGAGAGAAAAGCAAATAAATTTGACATTAAAGGATTCAACGGTAAATTACCTAAATATGGGATAAATAAGTATGAAGTGATTTCGAAGAAATAGTTTTTGGGTTTAAAATTTCTTTATTTAGGTGAAAATTGCAATATGATATGTTATTAGATTGTATAAAAGAACTAGAAGAAAAGGTGTGTGAAATGAGACCAGTTGAAGATATCATAGAAGATATAAAAAGTTCATATTATTCGATACTTAAAGATAATTTGGTTGGAATATATATTCATGGTTCATATGCAATGGACTCTTTTAATCCATCAAAGAGCGATTTGGATTTTGTTGTAGTTGTTAATAACCCTTTGAGGAATGCAATTAAAAGATTGTTGGTTGAAAAGCTTATAGATATGTCCCGATCAGGACCTAAAAAAGGGTTTGAAATGTCGGTGATTTTATACAGGGATGCACTTTATATTAGACATCCGATGTCATTTGAAGTTCACTTTTCAAATGACTATATTGAAAGATATAAAGCGGATAAAAAATATATTTGCGGGAACGATTTTGATTATGATCTTGTAGCGCATATAAAAGTTATAAATGAAAGAGGAAAAGTACTATATGGTAAGGAAATCAACCAAACTTTTGGAGAAATTAAAGACGAATATTTCATAGATTCGATTTATAAAGATGTAAAAGATAGCAAAGAAAAAATAGTAGAAGAACCAGTATATTATTCTTTAAACTTGATTAGGTTTCTCTTATACTTAAAAAATAATAGAATATACTCGAAAATTGAAGGCGGAAAAATCGCTTTAGAACAGCTACCTGCAATATATAAGAATCTTATTTTTCGGATAGTTGAATCGTTTGAAGTAGAGGTAGAAAAAATTGATGTAGATCCATATGAATTAAAATTGTTTGCTAGTTATATGCTTGAGGAGATAGATAAAGAAATTGAGATTAAAACTTCTTTAGAATTTGATAGAAATAGCTTACGGTTATAATCGGCCCTGATTATAATCGGGATTGATTTTTTTGTATGGAAAGCAGATGTTGTCGTTACATATATTTTCATTCAATTTAGTAAAAATTTAATTTGAATTTATTTTCAACGAAAAGATACGTAAGGAAATTTGTGTGTTAGAGGAGTATCTTGAGAATAGCTAACATCAAATATCTTTATATTGCATACAAATTTTTCTCTTAATTTCATCAAATCGGTTTCTCTAAATCCATGTAACTTTAAATAATTATATGTACTTTCATATTTCATTTCTATGTAATCAATTAGCATTATCATATTTTTTCTATTTGAAGATATTAAGTAACGTGGAATATTAGGGTTTAAAGCAAGGAAACGCTTAATGTTTTCTTCCAAATACACCTCGCTAATTTCATAATCCGATAGGATATCATTTTTTCTCACTCCTAGTAGTAGATGAATCAATGCAATGATAATTCCTGTTCTGTCTTTTCCTGCAACGCAATGAATTACTGCCATTCCGTCAAATTCTATAATTGATTTGATGACACTAACGTAATACTCTCCAAAGGAATCTATCTTCCTTATATATTCTTCTCCCATACATGAATCATTCAATTTTACACTTTGCTTGTTTTTATATTTAGGAGCTATAATATTATGTACTTCGACTGCATTTGAATCATTAAAAGCACTTGGGAAATTGATTGTTTCACTTGGTTTCCTCAAATCAACGATATACTTTAAGCCCTTATCTATAAGGTGGTTTTTATCAGATTCATATAAATCAACAAGTTGGTCTGCTCGTAGTAAAACATTTGATTTCACATAACCTCCATTACATGAGTAAAAGCCGATATCTCTTAAGTTTTGGACAGATTTCGTTTTTAATACTATCCTTCTTGTATTTATGCTCATAATGTACTTCTCCTAATAAAATTTGGAAATTATATTGTTTTCTTTGCTAAGAACTTCAAGCACTATTTCAGCTTTCACCTTAGGAATCCATGCTCTTCTTTGTCTAGTCATATATATCATAACCTATTTTTGGGAATTTGTGTTAAATGATATGTGCACATTATATTTTTTGTGATACTAGGGCGAAATAGATATTATATATGCTGAGAAATTTTAATTCATAGTTGGAATTCTATTTGTTTTTTATATAATATTTAATTATAATTAAAGTGATTAAGCAAGGAGATGCTGATGATGATATTAGATATAATTAAGAAAGGCGAAGGGAAAAAAACTGAATTCAAAAGAGAATTACCGAGTTCGGAAAAGATTGCAAAAACCCTTGTGTCTTTTGCAAATATTGGCGGCGGACGATTGATTGTCGGGGTATCAGATAACGGCGAGATTGTGGGAATTAATGATCTTGATATTACATCTCAAATGGATCGAATCTCTAATATTATTCATGATTTGGTTCATCCGGTAATTATTCCTGATATCTATACGTTTAATATCGAAGATAAGATATTATTGATTGTTGAAGTGTTTCCAAGTCCTATAAAACCACATTTTCTTAAAAACATAGGTAAAATGGATGGTACATATATACGAGTTGGTGCCACCAATAAAAAAGCAGATTTAGAGTACATTCAGGAGCTAGAACGTCAGAGATTAAATATTTCCTTTGATGAGGATTTGTGGATTAATCAAAATGAAGAAATTAATATTGATGCGTTGATTGAAATATTAAACCGAGAGTTAAAAAGACCAATTACTGAGAAAGATTTATTGAATTTAAAATTGATGAGGCAACAACACGGGAAAAAAACTTACACTAATGCAGTGCCTATCATACTTGGATTATTCGAGCATGCACATATTAAATGTGCTAGATTCAAAGGTAACACAATGGATATATTTATTGATCAAAAGGAATTTAAAGGAGATTTGTTCATGCAACTTGAGCAGGCGATGGCATTTCTCCTTACACATATAAATCTTCATGGTGAAGTTGGAAATGACTATATCACAAGAATTGATGAGTATGAAATACCTCCTGAAGCTTTAAGAGAAATTGTAACAAACGCAATCATTCATAGAGATTATAACATGGCTGGTTCAGATATTAAAATTGCGGTATTTGATGAACGGATTGAAATTATATCACCAGGTGGATTACCTAAAGGTATAACTTTGGAGGATATCATAAGTGGTCGATCGGAAATACGAAATAAGGTTATTGTTAGACTTTTTAACGAAGCTAATAAGATAGAGCAGTGGGGAAGAGGCATACAACGAACTTTTGCATTATGCAAAGAAAAGGGTCTAAAGGAACCTGTAGTGAATGAAACGGGTCTATTTATAAAATTTGTTTTCTATAGAAAGCAAGACGCAAAACAAGACGCAAAGCAAGACGTAAAACGAGACGCAAAGCAAACGATAACTAAATCAGAAGAAATTATTTTAGAGCGTTTTGAAAAATATGAAACGGTAAAAACAACTGAGGCAATGCAATTTCTTGGTTTATCTAAACCGCGTACAAGTGCGATTCTTAAGCAAATGGTAGAAAAAAATTTAATAGATAAAAGAGGTCAAAGCAGAGCTACGGTTTATGTTAAAAAGAATAAGTAGAATGAAAAAAGGAATCTATCAAGATTCCTTTTTTGGTTGATTATTAAAGTTTATCGTTAGATCCTAGAACATCGACAATTTTATGTTTTACCATTTCTTTAATTGCTGTTCTTCCTTTGCCCAAGTATTTTCTAGGGTCGAAACCAGAAGGTTCCTCGTGCATATATTGTCTGATGGCACCAGTCATTGCAAGTCTTAAATCAGTATCGATATTGATTTTGCAAACACCGTACTTAGCAGCTTCTTTAAGCATATCCTCAGGTACACCTTGAGCTCCTGGAATATCTCCACCGTACTTGTTGCACATATCTACAAATTCTTTAACAACAGTACTTGCACCGTGAAGAACAAGAGGGAAATCTGGCAATAATTCAGTGATTTTCTTTAATCTTTCATAGTCGAGCTCTGGTTCGCCTTTAAATTTGTAAGCACCGTGGCTTGTTCCTATTGCAATAGCAAGTGAATCTACACCTGTTCTATTGACAAAATCAACAGCTTCCATCGGGTCTGTGTAAGTAGCGTCTTTTGCAGCAACTTTTACAGCATCTTCAACACCGGCAAGTTTTCCAAGTTCCGCTTCTACAACAACACCTTTTGGATGAGCGTAGTCAACAACTTTTTTTGTAAGAGCAATATTCTCTTCGTAAGGAAGATGAGAACCGTCAATCATAACAGATGTGAATCCATCATCGATAACTTGCTTACATAACTCAAAACTATCTCCATGATCGAGATGAAGAACAATCTCAACATCTGGAGCTTCTATAAGAGCTGCTTCTACTAATTTTTTTAAATATGAAGCATTAGCATATTTTCTTGCACCTGCCGATACTTGTAAAATTACAGGAGATTTTGTTTCTTTTGCAGCTTCAACTATTCCTTGGACGATTTCCATGTTGTTAACATTGAAAGCACCTACAGCGTAATGACCGTCATAAGCATTTTTGAACATTTTTGTACTAGTAACTAATGGCATAAGAAGCCTCCTTTTATATTTTTATACACTATTAATTATAGAACAAGTATAATAATAATGCTATAGTTATGCTAAACGAATTGAAAAACGGAGGAAAGATTGTGAGATTGCCTAAAAATTTCTTAGAAAATATGGAAGAATTATTTAAAGAAGATTATAATGATTTCTTGAATAGTTATAATAGTGAAAGAACATTTGGATTGAGGGTGAATTCATTAAAAATTTCATCAGAGGAATTCATTAAAATATTCCCATATGAGTTGGAAAAAATACCATGGACCCCAGATGGTTTTTATTATAAGGGAAATGACGATATTACTAAACACCCATATTATTATGCTGGTTTGTACTATGTCCAAGAACCAACTGCGATGGCGCCAATATCAGTACTTAGACCAAGTGAGGAATCTTTAGTGCTTGATTTATGTTCTGCACCAGGGGGGAAAACAGTACAAATTGCCGGATTTCTTAATATTACCGGGACTGTTGTTGCAAATGATATCAACTTCAATCGATTGAAGGCGGTAATAAGAAATGTTGAAAAATACGGTATTAAAAACGCCGTTATCATTAATAACAAAGAAGAAGAGATTTCGGATCATTTTAAAGATTATTTTGATTATATTTTAGTAGACGCACCTTGCAGCGGTGAAGGAATGTTTAGAAAAGATGAAAAGATGATAGGAAGTTGGTCTATTGAAGAAGTAGACAAATACGTGAAAATGCAGAAAAATTTATTGTTGAATGCAAATAAGACATTAAAACCAGGAGGAGAACTTGTTTATTCAACATGTACATTCAACAAGCTGGAGAATGAAGAACAAGTGATGAACTTCTTAAAAGATTCAGAAATCAAACTTGTCGATGTTGAAAAAAACAATGGGTTTTCTAGTGGAATAGGACTTAGTGAAGCTGTTAGACTATTACCGCATAAGTTAAATGGCGAAGGACATTTCTTATCGAAATTCAAAAAGATCGGCTCGGTGGATCATCATGAAAAAAACAAGTTAAATACACAAGCACCTGATGTTTTTAATGAATTTATGAAGGAATACCTTGTTGATGATATCAAAGGATATTTTAGAGTATATAAAGATAAGTTATATCTATCCACAATCGATTCAAATGAGTTGACAGGGCTAAATGTACTGAGAAATGGATGGTATTTAGGGGATATTAAAAAAAGCCGGTTCGAGCCTTCTCAGAGCTTTGCTATGGGACTTAAATATGAGGATTTCAAAAAAGTAATCAACTTTGAATATGATGATATCAATGTCATCAAGTATTTAAAGGGAGAAACTCTTAACTTGGAAGGAGATAATGGATGGAATTTAATATGTGTTGACAAATATCCGTTAGGGTGGGGAAAAATATCAAATGGAATCTTAAAAAATAAATATGCTCCTTCTTGGAGGTTGATATAGTGAAAATCAGAATAGATAAATGGATTAGTGATTCATCAGAGTATTCAAGGAAAGAAGTAAAGAATTTCTTTAAATATAATAAAATCAAATTAAATGGAGAAGTAGTAAAAAAGAGTGGAATGATTGTTGATACTGATAATGACATGGTTACTCTTTTAGAAAAAGAAATCATATATGAAGAAAAAATATATATAATGTTGAATAAACCGAGTGGTTATATTTCTTCTGCTATTGTTGAAGGAGAAAAGACAATAATGGAGCTTTTAGATTTAAAATACCAAAGAAGACTTTTTCCTATAGGAAGATTGGATAAAGATACTGAAGGATTGATTCTGCTCACAAATGACGGTCAATATTCTCATAAATTAATGCATCCAAATAAAAAGGTATCTAAGATTTATTATGTAGAAGTAGACAATGATCTTGAAGAGAAATTTGTAGATATATTTTCAAGTGGAGTTGATATAGGAGATTATTTTACAAAACCAGCTACATTAAAAATTATCAATGAGACTACCTGTACCTTAGAAATTCAAGAAGGAAAGTTTCATCAAGTAAAGAGGATGTTTGAAGCTGTAGGATGTGAAGTGATATATTTGAAAAGAATACAAATAGGGAAACTTGAGCTTGATGAAAATTTAAAAAATGGAGAATATAGAAAATTAAATCAAGAAGAAACGGAAAAAGCACTTATAGGAGATTAATTCTATAAGTGCTTTATAATTTCAAATTAATTTGAGCATTTAAATTTGGATGTTTTTTATGTAATTGGGCAATTAATTCACCGAGTACTTTTTCAGAAGTTAGATTATTATCAGGATAAATTGTATATACAGAATCTAGAATTACTGATTTCATCGAAGGATTGATTCTTGACAGTTCAGTCAGTTTTAGATTCATTTTTTTTTCTACCAAGTGAATATTTTCTTCGGAACAAAATGGTAAAATCCCCAAAAAATATTTTCTGTCAAGTTTAAAAAATATATCAGTATCCCAAAATAGTGATTGGAATTCTGTGTAAATATTATCTCTTATATCAATCAGTCTTTTTTCATCGGATTCATTGGTTTTGATAAAGGTAAAGAGAATCACAGAAACTGAGAACTTTCCTTTCTCAGCTTTTCTAAATTCAGCTTTTATATATTTCATTGGTTCAAAAGTAATCTCAGTGAGATCATTTATATAATTTTCATATGGGTAGTTTAATATTTTTTTGGTAAATGTATCGTCGTTAAAAGGCTTGATTATAAAATCTTGTACGCCTACTTTCAGAAGTTTGATAAAGAAATCTTTATCTTGTTTATCAGTAATAATAATGATGGGAATATCGGGATTCAACTTATTTATTTTTTCTACAAATTCAATATCAATATTTGAACTGATATCCAAAAGAATTAAATCGATTTGATAATTTAATTTCTTGAATTCTGCCATGAATTCTGTTTTTGTATTAACTGAAGCAGATGATAAATTAACAGAGTTAATAATCTCTTCTATTCTGTATTGGACAGATTGCATTTTTTCATATACTAAAATATTTGCTTTATTACTCATGATGATTAACTCCTTTCTATAAGGTCTTGTAAATAAGGAATTGAATTATTCAATTCCTCCCAGTATTTATTTTCCCATAAAAGTTCAAAATTATATAAAGGGATATCTAACTTGCTTGACAATTTGTTTATAACTTCATAGGAGGCCTGATCAATAGCCATATGTTTAGAATTATCATTAAAGCCGTGGATATGGCAGTGAATAATTTCTCTTATAATACTATTATCGGGTAACAACATATTTTTATTAAGCATATAGTGATTAGGTATATCATAACATATTTTTAAATTAGGGTTTGAAAAACTTGATACTAACTCATACACCTGTTTTAAGCTATATATGATATAATCACTGTGTAGATTTTCTAGGGCGAAAATAATATTATATTGTTTTTTTTCTACATAATTAAGTAAGTAATCAAGATAGCTTAGATTGATATCTTTGTTTTGATTTTCACTGCCGTGTAAAACTAATGTAGCGGTGTTGGATGTTTTAAAAGCATTGGCGAAATCTAAAAAATTTATTGACGCTTTTTTATGTTCATATGAATCTGTTGAGAGATATTTAGAATCAAAAGGATATTTTTTAACCTGGTATGGCATATGAAAACTAAAATCAAAGTTTGAATTTTGAAGTTTTCTTAAATCGTAGACACTTAACATATCCTCTGTTAAACTGATTTCTAAGGAATCAAATACATGCAAATTTGATATTTTTTCTAAATAGTCATTTAGCAACATGAAATTTAAATTTTTTTCTTCAAAAGTTAGTCCAATCATAATATCACCTAAGAAATATATTATAATGATATGAGATATTATGCAATATAATTGGTAAACATATTGCCGATTCAGTTAACGGAGTCGGCCAGTCTCCTGTCGAAAGATTCAAGTTAAGTCATAAGCGTTTGACCTACCAAAGAATCAGTCGGCCATGTTAGTTAATATTACGCAGTCTCAACAACGAAATCTTTCTAACTTTGGATAAATTTCTGTTTCGTTGCGTTTTCATGACCTAGCTTGCAATCTTTGATTGCTTAGCAGGTCAGAGGTCACGCAGTCTGAATTTTAATTCAGTTAACGGAGCTGACCTACCAAAAAATCAGAGATTCTGGTTAGGTCATAAAAAAGGAAGGATATAAAATATGATTTTAATGATAGATAATTATGATTCGTTTACATATAATCTTTACCAGTATTTATCGATGTTAGGCGAAGAAGTAAAAGTTGTCAGAAATGATGAGATTACTATCGAAAAAATTAGAGATATGAAACCAGAGATGATTGTACTTTCTCCAGGGCCATGTACACCAAACGAATCGGGAATATGCAAAGATATCGTAATGTATCTAAATTTAGAGTATCCGATTTTAGGCGTTTGCTTGGGACATCAAACGATAGCTCAAATGTATGGTGGGAAAATAATTAAAGCAAAAGAGCCTGTGCACGGTAAGGTGTGTAAGATAGATCACATAGACAAGGGAGTATTCATGGGGCTTAAGAACCCTTTAAAAGTCACAAGATATCATTCTCTTGTAGTTGATAAAGAATCACTGCCAGATGTGTTTGAAATTACAGCTATGACTAAAGATGGAGAGATAATGGGACTTAGACATAAAGAACTTCCAATTGAAGGAGTGCAGTTTCACCCAGAGGCAATTTTGACTGAGCAAGGGATTGAACTGCTCAATAATTTTTTAAACATCTCTAAAGAGTGGTGGAAAAAATGATTAATAAAAAAATTAAAACATCATATGATAGCAATGAATTGTTTTTATTGTTTTCTAAAGAAAATCAGATTATATTTTTAGATAGCAGTAGTGATGATTCTGAATTAGGACATTATTCAATAATCGTATTCAACCCTTTTATCAGATTTATTTCAAAGGACAATAAAATAAAAATATTCAGAAATGAAAATTGGGAAGTTTCTAAAGGTAATCCGCTTGAAAATATCAAGTCATTGATGGAAGAATATAAACAAAAAAAAGAAAGTCATTTGCCGTTTAGCGGTGGAGGGGTAGGATACTTTTCTTATGATCTTGCTCATCAGATTGAGAAATTGCCTAGAACTGCTGAAGATGACACTGATATTCAAGATGTCGTACTAAATTTTTATAATGGCGCAATTGTTTACGACCATCAAAAAAAAGAAACTTACTATTCTGATTATGATATAGATGGCAAAGGATTTGATAGATTTAATTATATTCAGAAGAAAATTGATTCTGATAAATTGATGGATGAAGAATTTGATGATTTTGAAATTCAATCAGAAATAACATCGAATTTCAGCAAAGAAGAGTATTTAGAATCTATAACAAAGATTAAAGATTATATAAGAGATGGAGATATATATCAGGCGAATATGACGCAAAGGTTCAGTGCGGATATTAAAGGAAATCCTTTGCATCTTTATGAAAAACTCAGAATGAAGAATCCAGCTCCATTTTCTGCTTATATGGACTTGGGGGACATTAAAGTTCTTTCCAGTTCACCTGAACGATTTATTGAAGTGAGAAACAAAATAATAAGAGCAAGACCTATAAAAGGAACCATGCCAAGAGGAAATAATAAAGAAGAGGATTCACTGAATAAAGAAATATTGATGAGTAGTGAAAAAGATCATGCTGAACTTTTAATGATTGTAGATTTAGAGAGAAATGATTTAGGAAGAGTTTCGAAAATCGGAACAGTAAAAGTTCCGGAACTATTCAAACTTGAGACTTATGCTACTGTATTTCATTTGGTTTCAACTGTTGAAGCGGAGCTTTTAGATGATATGGATATAAAAACTTTGTTTGAAGGGATTTTTCCAGGAGGATCCATTACAGGGGCGCCAAAGATTCGCTCGATGCAGATTATCGATGAACTTGAGCCGACGCAGCGAAATATATATACAGGGTCCATCGGTTATTTGGATTTCTCAGGAGATCTGGATTTAAATATTGTAATTAGAACTATGGTTATAAAAAACAATATCGTCAGGTTTCAAGTAGGTGGAGGTATTGTTTGGGATTCTAATGAAGAAATGGAGTATCAAGAGACTTTGGACAAGGGCAAAGCGCTATTTGATACTTTGAAAAAAGGATGATAAAATGATTCGGTTGGAAAATTCTCTTGCATTCAATTACGGAATTGGTGTATTTGAAACCATGAGATTGATAGATGGAAAAATTGAATACTTCGATGATCATTTAGAAAGACTTATGTCTTCATTAACAATCATTCAAGTGGATGGTTTTTCGTTATATGACATCAAGAAAAAAATAGATACTTATTTATTAGAGAATTCT
>DAOUQP010000215.1 GCA_030625575.1 Eubacteriales bacterium
CTATGATGAAGTATTAAAGGATATCGAAGTCGCTATAAGCATTGATTTTTCAACGGAAGTGCGCACTTTAAAAGAAATCAAAAAAAAGTTAGCAGATACTAAAATTTAATCCGTTACGCTATAAAAATCGGAAAATATGAAAACCCAGCAACACACTGATATTAGTGCGCTTGCTGGGTGTTTTTCTGTTGTTTTGCTGCAAAAGTCAGGCTACTAATTCTTATCATTGCATTTATTCATTTTTATAATCATAACAAATTACGGTTTATTGTCAAGACTAATTGATTATTCCATTCCATTTATCATTTTCATAACGCTGAATATTGTCGAGGAGCTCATCATTCATATCCAAAACATCGATGAAATACAAATTCTGATTATTCATCTTTTCTTTCCCTATAACCAAACCACTAAAAACATATAGCCTATTGTTAAATTCAAAATCAAATAAAATGAAATCGTTTAAAGCATATTCTTCCTTTGTGAATAAAGTTGATAAGTCAGATTCTATCATGGTTAAGTTGACAAAAGAAGCCTTATACATCCAACCACCTACCTTTTATTAAGTTATAGAAGATATACCCTTTTAATAATACTCTCAATCTATATATAGGATTTCTCCACAATTCTCACAGTACTTTGCACCCTTGTTATTACCATGACCACAATTCTTGCAAATGTTTTTTTTGATCAAAGTTCTAGAGACAATAAGATAGATCAGCAAATTGGTTGGAGTATTGAAAAACCCGAATATTCCCCAAAGCCATTTGTTCATTCCTCTTTTTTGGGCATCTTTGAATATCCAAAAACTTTGAAGGCTTAAAATAATGAAAAGAAACGTAAACAGCACTATATATGTTTTAGTATCCATGATTATTCTCCTTCCCTTTTATCCTTGTGTAGAAATTATAAAGTAAAACCAGAGGCGATATAATTACCATCAACAATACCTGAAAAATAATGAAATAGTTTTGATAATACACTAGAAAGGAAATCATCACTATAGATAGAACAACTAATATTGTAATATATTTTATCTGATCCATATTATTCTTTCTTTTAATCCTTCTTTCTGCTTCTATGATAATTTCACTAGTATCGAAGTTTATATCAGGAAACACAATTTCTATTTTTTTATCCATCATTATTCTTCCTCCTCCCGAATATTCTTAATAGCATAGTGAAATCTAGATTTTACTGTACCTTCCTTGATTCCTAAAATTTCACCGATTTCCTTGTAATTATATCCATGATAATATTTAAGAACAAACATTTTTCTTGTTTCTTCATCCATAGACATCAGAATTTCTCTTGCTTCATAATTTATCTGTTTATCATCAAAATCGTTTTCAAGCACAATTCGATTATTTTTCTTATAATAATCTTTCAATAGATTGTTTCCTATAGTAATCATCAAAGTGCTCACTTTGGCTTTATACTCAAACTTGCTCAAATTCATAATGAATTTAACACAAGTCTCTTGAGCGATATCTTCGGAGAGCTCTTTATTAAATGTCAAACTGTAAATATA
>DAOUQP010000072.1 GCA_030625575.1 Eubacteriales bacterium
AATTTCATGATTCAAGGAGTATATTTAAAGGATGGCAATCTTTACAGAACGGTTTATCCAAGGAATGTCCAATATGATTATTCGGAAAGAGAGATCACCATCGATGTAGAAGCTGATAAAAAAGATTATGGACCTGGTGAAGAGGTTGTCTTAACTTTTAAAACAAAAGACGCAAATGGAAATCCATATCCTGCCCAAGTCAATATCAGCATAGTGGATGAAGCATACTTCGATTTATATGGACAATCGGTTGACATACTTAGGAATATATATTCGAGTATTTACGGCACAGGCATAATAAGTGAATATGCTTCAAGTGATTCATCGGGATCTAGTGGAAGGTTCAGCGGAGCGGCTGAAGGCGGCGGTTCTGATGGAAGTTATTATGTAAGAAGTGAATTTAAAGATACAGCTACATTCATGACTGTTTCAACGGATAAGAACGGCATTGGCGAGATTGAATTCAACCTTCCGGACAATCTGACATCATGGAGAATCACTTATCAGGGTATCAATGACAAGATGGAGGCGGCTAATGGTTGGATCAACATTAATGCCAAACTGCCATTCCGTATATCTACGATTCTAAGTAAGTATTTCATTACAGGTGATGAACCTTCCATCAGCCTTAGAATCTTTGGTGAGGAAGCGGAAATAGGAAGCAAAGTATCTTATAATATTTCAATGGAAAATGATAATAACAAAAGAATCAAGGAATTTAAGAAAGAGGGTATTGTAGGAGAATACACCAACATTTCTCTTGGTGAACTAAAAGAAGGAAAATACACTGTTACCATCTATGCGGATGGTGAAATATACAATGATGCTTTGGTAGAGAACTTTGAAGTTGTCGATTCAACTGTATATTTCAACAACAAGAAGTATTACGACATCACAAGGAGAACAAAATTCAGTGAAGTTTATTCAAATGCTGAAATGACTTTCTTCAATGAGAACGAGTCCAACTTCTACAATAGTCTTTTGAATTTGAGATATATAGGTGGAAAAAGAATAGACCAGATCATCGCTGGAATGGAAGCAAGGGAATTTATCAAAGATAACTTCGAACCTGATTTAAGACAATGGGAAGTAGCGATAAATAGTTATCAAAACTTTGACGGTGGAATCAAACTTTTGCCTTATTCTGATAGTGATGCGATGATGAGTGCAAGGATTGCTTTGCTTAGCGATGAATACTTCAATATCGAGAGCATGATAACTTATTTTTACAGTATCCTTTATAATCAGGAGTCTGACATGCATAGTGTAGTAGCTGCTTACACTGGACTGGCTGCATTCAATGAACCGGTGCTTTTGGATATATATGAATTGATTGAAGACAGTTCTTTAACTCAAACCGATAGAATCATGCTAACTCTAGGTCTAGAAGTCTTAGGAGAAAAAGGCAGTGCCAGTGATATCTATATGGATATCTTAAGTAAATCGGTGAATCTTGATGATAAAATATCTTTTGATTTAAGCATAGATGAAGGTGAAAATTTTGTTTCGGCTGGTCTTTTATCAACTTTAGCTGTCAAACTGGGCGATAACAAAAATGGGGATAAGATGTTTGATTATCTTTATGAAAATCCTTCGAAGTATGAAATTGCATATATCGAGAGACTGATCTATATTATGAATAGAAACATTATGGATTCTGAGCAGATAAAAGCGCTTTCTGGGGAAGTGACAATCAAGTATCTAGAAAATGAAGAGACTTTTGAAATCTTTGGTTTTGAGTCTAAAACTATCACTCTTACTCCTGAAGAGTTTGATAGTTTGAAAATTAAAAACGTAGTCAACGATATCGGAGCATATGTATATGCTCTAGGTGGTGTTGAGGACATGAAGGAAAATAAAACTGATGATTTCAGTATTACAAGAGAGTATGCTGTAGATAATCAAAAAACCAGTGAGTTCAATCAGTCTGACCTAATAAAGGTTACTTTATCGCCTAGAACGGGTGAAGGAACGTACCGGATTACAGAGTTTGTACCAGCTGGATTTAGATTTGTTAAACTAGGTAGTAATCGTTGGTATGAAGAACAGGGACAGAAATTGATTTTCCATTATTCTTACTCAAATAATCGAAACAATAGAACCATCACTTATTATATTCAGGCTGTTATGCCTGGAGTATACACAGCAGATCATGCTGTCATTACCCAAAATGGAGAAACAGGCACTAATTTTACAGAGCAGGAAGTATTGATTGTAAAATGATTAGATATAGGATTTTAATTGTTCTGGCAGTAGTGATTCTACTGTCAGGATGCTTTTCAGTAAACAGTATTGAACCAACCTATAATAGCCAAAGCTATAATGATTGCAATTTCTATGATGAAAAAGAATTTTTCTCCACTATGCCTAAAGAGGATAAAACTCTACAATTTGAGAATGCAAAGGGCATCATTTGCCCTCATCATCTTTTAGCTTCAGGGTTGATTCATGATGTCTTTAAAGCGGTTGAAAGCAACAACTATGAGAATGTGATCATCATCGGACCCGATCATAACAGTAAAAAAGGACTTCAGATTTCTTTATCGATAAACGATTGGCAAACGCCTTTCGGTATGATGAGCAGTAATGCGGAATATAATGAATGGTTGGAGTCTTATCCACATTCCAAATTTGACGATATTTTAATGATTAATGAACATTCGAACGCGGCGCTTATTCCATTTGTTAAGTATTATTTTCCAGAAGCGAAAGTCAACACCATAGCTCTTCCTTCTACTTTGACTAAAGAAGAAGCTGAAGATTTTGGAAAATTTCTTTATAAAAATATTGAATCGAAGAATACGCTTTTGATTGCTTCTATTGATTTCAGTCACTATTTACAAAAAGAAGAAGCTGATGAAATGGACATGGTAACTCTAGAAGCCATAAAACATAGGGATTTGGAAAGAATCTCAAGGCTTGATAACGATTACTTGGATTCGCCACAGACGCTCATCGCTTTCTTGACCTATATGAACAGTATAGGTTGTGTTGATGAGAAGCTGATTAATCACTTAAATTCTCATGATATTGTTCCAATCGATAATCAAGGAACGACTAGTTATTTGACTTATGTTTTTTATTGATTATTCTTAAAGGAATGAAAACCTAAACAAAAAAGGATGTTTATCACATCCTTTTTTACTTTGAGTCATTTAAAATAACTTAATCTCACTGCCAATCATATTTTGTTCTTAAATTTGCATATTCGTTAAATTTTAAAATGCCGTCATGCATTAAACGACCTATTATTATTCCTATATCGATATTTATTGAGTCGGCAAATTTTTTCATTGATGTTGCATCGATTGTTTGAGTTTTAATAAATGTATCATATTTAGATTTAGGGATTAGAATATTTGAAGCAAATTCATCTGCTTCAGTTTCATAAGCGATATCATCTTTCTCATCTTTTTCTAAATGTATAATTCTTTTACCGTGTAATAATACATGAGCTAATTCATGGAATAAAGAAAACCAAAAGATATCAGAATATTTTCCTCGTAAGCTTAATTGAACTAACACTTTTTCTTTTGATATCCATTTTGTAACTCCATGGACAAATGTTTTGGGAAGTCTTGGAATAAAGACTAAAGCTACTCCACATTCAGCGCATTGCTGAACAAGTTTAGGTTGAAATGTTGCAGGTTCTTCTTTTGTAAGCAATCTGAAGGTTTTCATTAACTCTATTAATTTCTTTCTATTAAAAGGTTCAGTTTTGATTTCAGCAGCAACTCTTTCACCTCTAGCAATCCAAGCAGCTTGAGCATAAAGAGATTTGTTTTCTGAATTCTTTGCTCTAAAAGCACAATCATATACTAATTCTATTTGATTTAGATTTGAAACTTTAAAAAATTCTCTTAAATTTAATGTTTTTTCTTCAATTTTTATTGTTTTTGGTACCCATTCGAATTTTGCCATTGTTGAATATGGAATTAATTTGGCGATTTCAGCATCAAGTTTTATTGATTCAATTTCATTCAATCTTGCGAGATTCTCTTGGTAATCACTTTCAAGATTCAACCAAAATTTTGCAGGTAATTCAAATATATTTTCAAATTTCAATGCTGTCTCAACAGTTATTGAAGCTTCTCCTTTTAAGATTTTATTAATATGTTTAGGAGTAACTGCAATTCTTTTAGATAGTTCCAATTGTGTCATATCCAACGAATCAAGCATTTCTTTAAGCGTTTCACCTGGTGTTGTCAATTTATCGGGTAAAAATTTTCCATTAATCATCATAATGATTACTGACCTCCTCAATACAAATAATTGTTATGGTATTTAGATTATTTATATCACCGTTTGAAGGTTTTATAATAAATCGATATGTTTTGGTAATATCTATTGCAAAATAACCTGATCTATCTCCAACGAGTTTATGTCTTCTAAAGGGTGGTGTTACTGGTATTTGATTTAGGTTTTCAAATGCTTGAATCTGCATTAATCTTAATTGCATTTTTTTTGCTACTTTCAATCCATATTTTTTATTTGCATTTTTAAATGTGTTGCAAACATCTTTTAGTTTCTTATTTTTATATTCTATCTTCATTATAATCAATACCTCGAAAATGTCAATTATATTAACCGATAAGGTTAATATAATTTGATGTATTTTGTTATATACTAATTATAACATTATATAAATAACGGATATGTCGGAAATAGATAAATTACAAATTGGATTGATAAATTTAATAATTAATAAGTGTTTTATAGTCTCAAACATCCGATTAATTATGTTAATATATTAGTAGGTGTGAAATTGTTAAACTATTAAAAAAGCAAAGATTTGGCTGGTGCGATACTTTATACACTAGGAAAATAATGCGGCTTGAATAGATTAGAGGGGTGCAGCGAATGAGTGTTACAGTATCGGATTGTTTGAAACTTACTTCATTACAAGAGTCAAAGGTGCTAGCTGGACATAAGGGATTAAATAATATTGTAACGGCGGTTTCTGTTTTAGAATATGCAGATTGTTCTATTTTGGCAGATGGTTTTTTTATTGGTAATGAAATAATAATTACAGCATTTGTTTCGGTAAAAGATGATGTTCAGGAACAGTGTAGAGTTATACGACGATTAGCAGAAGGTGGAGAAGTAGGAATTATTCTCTATTATGTAGGAATTTTTCTTCCGAAAGTTGATCAAAAAATTATTGATGTGGCTAATGAATTAAATTTCCCATTGATATGTATGCCGACAGATCGTTTTGATTTTCGTTATAGTGATGTTATAAGTGAGATTTATGAATTTATATTTAAAGATCAAATGGAGGAAACTTATTTTGTTTCTGGAATGTTAGATCGCATCGCCCAACTTCAAGAAATTCAACTTACGATTGATACTGTACTTAGGATGTTAAGTGATAGATTGCGATGTACTTTAATATTATGCAATCGCAGGTATGAATATTTGGGCTCAGCTTCTTGGCCTATGGCAGGCCGCTGGAACTACAAAAATATTTTAGAAAAAGTAAGTCAATTATTGTTACATCCAAATAATAACCCTCGAGTTACAATAATTAATGATGTTGAAGTTTATCTTTCAAAGATTTCGGTTGTTTTAGAGAATCAATTTGATGTTGAATTAATTGCTATTGATGAAACGGGAAGGCTTAAACAAAGTGATTTTAGTCAAGCGGCTGAAGTTGTGCAATTGTTTGTAAGTATATGGAAATACGATTTTGGAAATGAAGGTCGAGATGCGTTGGTACAAGCCATATTGAGAGATGAACCTACGCGTATGCGTTATATTGCTAAGTTAATGAATTTTGATATTGCTTCGATTAATGTAATGTGGGTGCTTATAGAAACTGAAAAAAATTTAACTAGTGAAGATATTAATTGTCGAAATATGCGGCGTATTATTATGTCGAAAATGTTTCTTCAGGAAAATCGCAAATTGGCGTTTGTAGATAAATATGAAGATAATGTTATTATCTTTATGAACAAATCTTCTTCTCCAGAATTAGATAGCTCTTTGGATACGGAGTTCATTAAACTTTTTAATGATAAAGATCCAAATTTAGTTATGGTAACTTTTCAAGAATTAGAAACAACTATCGATGCTAGAGAAGCATACTTGCTGATTGAAACCACATTTAGTGCAGCTCATTTAATTTATCCGAAGTGTAATATATTAGGAGAGCACGAACTTAAATTTGCACAAAATTGCCTTTTAATTGTTGATCAAGGAGAAAAAGCTATTAATAAAATTATAGATTTACTTAAGCCTTTGAGATTAGATGATGATGAAACTGATCTTATAAAAACTCTTTCGGTATTTCTTTTAGATGGACAAAAAAACATGGAACAAACTGGGGCTCAATTATTTGTACATAAAAATACAGTCAAGTATCGGATTAATAAAATTAAACAAAAGCTAGGATATGATATTTATAAAATGCCAGAAGCATATGCTCTTTATATGGCAGTTGCTTTAAATCGATTGTTGAATATGCAGGATTAATATTAGATTTCTATGATAAAACTCTTTGGATTGAAGAAGAGTTTTTTTTTTTGTTCAAAAAGACAAAATTGCTCTAAAAATTTTATTTTTGGAAACATATTCATTTTTTTAGTGTTCTTCTATAATGAAACTAAATTACTGATAATTGATAATTTAGATTGATGATGGAGGGGAATAAAATGGCAAAAAGAATGATGAATGAGAAACAAATGATTGATGTAATATGGGGTGCGACTCTTCTAGGAGGAGGAGGCGGTGGCTCTATGAAAAATGGAATTGATTTACTAGCTAAATACAAGTTTGACCATCCAAAAGATCCTTTAGAGATTACTGTTTTTGATTACAAAGAGATGGATAAGGATTCTTATGCAGCAGTGACTGCTGGAATGGGAGCACCTACAGCTATTAAAGATGTTGATTTTTCAGCATATGCTACCAATGCTTTTACGACATTGCAAGAAACGGCTTTGAAAATGGAGCCACCAAAAATGTTGAAATATTCTTTAGCAGTTGAATTAGGTGGTTTTAATACTTTTGTACCTATGATGATTTCTCTTGTGAATAAAATTCCGTTTATTGATGGCGATGGAGCTGGTCGTGCAGTTCCTGCTTTGAATACATTGTTGTTGCATGTTAATGGTTGCAATACTTCACCCTTAGCCATGGCAGATGGACAAAACAACAAACTAACAATTGAACTTGAAAATCCTAGAGATGCAGAGCTTGCTGAAGAAATCGGACGTCATATTTGTATGTCGTTTGGAATGCTTTCAGGTTTATCGGGATGGATGGTAAATCAGGAGGATCTTAAAGACAGAATTGTTAATGGCTCAGTAACATTATCAGAAAAAGTAGGCAATGTAATGAGACTTTGTGCTGAAAATAATAAAGAAGTATTTACTTATTTAAACAAAGATAGTGTTGTAGATTGTAAATTGATTGGTAAAGGTAAGGTCGTTAAAAGTGAAACTGTTATGGAAAATGGGTTTGACTATGGAAAAGTTGTCGTTTCTGGAGATGAAGAGCTTGTGATTTTCTTTCAAAATGAGAATTTGTTAGTGACTAAGAATGGTGAATCAATCATGACTGTTCCTGATATCATTTGTACATATGATGTTTCTACAGGACAACCTCTTACAAATGCAGATATTACAGAAGGTATGGAAATAGCAGTTGGTGCAATAAAAGTAGATGAAAAATGGTGGAAAAATCCAAATATGTTCGAAGTGTGGAAACCATTCCTTGAGCGTGTGGGGTATGAAGGAGATAACATTCCTTATGTAAAATAGCATATTGCTAATATTGAGGCAGATAATGAATTTGCCTCAGTATTCATTTATTGAAAGGAGATAGTAAAAATGAAAAATCAACGAAATTCTAATGTAGAAAAAAAGGCTTTAGGTGTGGTTGCCGAGGATGAGAGACAAAATTGGACTAGTATTGCATTTATATGGATTGGAACGATGATTTGTATTCCTATGCTAATGGTAGGAGGAATATTTTCTTCTGGATTAAGTCTTGTAAATATTATTATCGCTGCATTTATCGGGTTTGTAATTTGCTCAATTATTATGATTTTAACTGGAATACAAGGTACCGATTTAGGGTTGCCTTCTACCATGTGTGCTACTAAAGCATTTGGAAATACAGGTTCATCTGTTTTAATGAGTGTTGTTATTTTAATTGCACAACTTGGCTGGTTTGGTGTACAAACTGCTGCTTGCGCAACTGCATTTAATGCACTTCTAGGACTGTGGAATATTCCATTTTCATTTCAACTTAGTTGTATTATTTGGGGTGGAGTTATGATGATTACTGCAGTATATGGCTTCAAATTTATGAAAGTTCTTAATTATATTGCAGTTCCTGCACTTATTATATTATGTGGTTATGGTACTTTTCGTGCAATTAATATCGTTGGAATGCAAGCTCTAATTTCTAATGTTCCTGAGTCGACTATGCCTATGAGCAGTGCAATCTCTATAGTAATTGGTTTATTTGCTGTAGGGACAGTAATTAATGCCGACTATTCTCGTTACGCAAAGAGCCGAAAAGATACTATAAAGGCTACTCTAATTGGAGTTTTACCAGCGGCTGTACTTATGATTACTATTGGAGCGATTATGGCTATCGCTGCTGGAAATTATGATATTACTTCTGTCTTTGCTAGTATGGGATTACCAATTGTAAGCATGCTGGTATTAATTCTGGCTACTTGGACAACGAATACAGGAAATGCTTATACTGCAGGACTTGCAGCTATGAAAGTTTTCAGCATTGAAGATTCCAAAAGACCGCTTGTAACTCTTATTTGTGGTATTGCAGGTACGATGATAGCTATTGCCGGACTTGCAGATGCTCTTCAAGTATTCATAGGTATATTATCTAGCTTAGTTCCTCCAATTGCTGGAATAATGATTGCAGATTACTGGATTATTGGTAAAGGTAAAAAAAGCAATTGGTATCCTGTTGAAGGATTCAATTGGGTAGGAATTATATCTTGGGGTGTTGGAGTCGTTGTTGCATTATTCTTTAGTTTTTTTAGTCCAGCGTTGGATGGAATTATAGTATGTTGCGTATCTTATCTTATTTTGAATTCTTTATTTGGAAACACAAAATTAGCAGGACGTGGCAAGATGGTGTTACATGAAATGGAAAGTTTAGAAGAAACAGCTTGAATAAATTAGGAGGAATTTTATATGAAAAAAAATCAAAATATTATTGATGCTGCAAAAAAGCTTATTATCGATTGTATGGGAACGAAGAAGGAAGAAAGCTTGCTTATTGTTGCAGATGAAAAAACCTTGGATCTTGGTTATAATTTTGCTCTTGCAGGTCGGGAAGCTGGATTTCAGACTACATTTTTAGAAGCTCCTTTGCAGAGTAAAGGGGAACCGGCGGCACCTGTTTCTGCGGCTATGTTGGAAGCTGATGTTGAATTTTTGCTTACTTCTATGAGTTATTCTCATGTAAAAGCTAGAATTTTGGCTACTGAAAAAGGTGCTAGGATAGCTTCTATGCCTATGATGAATGTAGAAATCGCAGAAAATTATTTGAAAGCGGATTATCCATTTATCAAAAAAGTAAGTGAGCAACTTTCTAGTATCATGACATCTGGTTCAAAGGTAAGAGTTGTTACTGAAAAAGGGACAGACATTACATTATCAATTGAAGGGCGTTCTGGTCTTGCAGATACAGGAATGTTAAAAGAATCAGGAGCTTTAGGAAATTTGCCGGCAGGGGAAGCTTACATTTCACCAATTGAAACTATTGGTACGGGAAAAATTGTTGTAGATGGATGTATTGCTTATATAGGACCTGTTAAAGATGATGTTGTTTTAACTCTTGAGAATGGAAGAATTACTGATATTGAAGGAAAAGAAAGTGCTGCTGATTTAAAAAACTTCTTATTGGATAAGGATGATGAAGCAAATGGAATTGCAGAATTTGGAATTGGTACAAATAAGGAAGCTAAAATCATTGGACATCCTTTAGTAGACGAAAAAGTTTGGGGTACAATTCATATTGCTTTCGGCATGAATGCTTCAATGGGAGGAACTAGAGAATCGGATATTCATTATGATTGTATTATTAATGAACCGACTGTGTGGATTGATGAAGTTATGGTTCTAGATAAAGGAAAACATATTTATTAATTTAAAGAAGCTGTCTCAAGTGAATAACCTAGAGGCGGCTTTTTTTTAAGTATTTGTAGATGGAACGCAGTGATTGGTATGTATTTAATGTATATAAACGCAACTCATATCATGCCAGTAAAAGTTTGTGGAAACAATGCTGTACTGATATATATATAGTTTTGTGTGAGAATAGTATCAGTTTTTCTAAGGCTTTTACTCGAATTTAATAATTAATTTTTTATTGAATGCAGATGCAATTTTTTCAATAAATTCAATACTAGGATTATATGATCCATTTTCAATACGAGATATTGCAGATTGTTTAGTACCGATTAATTGGGCCAGTTGTTTTTGAGTTAAATCATTTTCGATTCTTAATCTTATTATCTCTTGGGTTAAATCATATATTGGTTTTAGTGAATCGTATTCTTTTTTTACAATTTCGTCTTTAAATAATTTTTCTTTTATTTCTTTATGATTCATAAAATCACTTCTTCCTATTTAGATAATCATATTTTTTTTTGATTGATTTTTATTATAATAAACAACATTGTACATACTTTCCTTCTCTCTAAACAATATAACGTATATGTTATATTATCAAACGATATAAAGTAAACTCTATTAATAATGGTAGCATGATTATCAAAAATAATTATTTAATGAGTAAGGTATTACTAAATGTAATGGAAATATTTCATGTTGTTTGTTTTTCAAAGGAGATCGTGGTGATGATTACTATGATTTCTATAAGCAGAATCTTAAAAAGATTGATATTGCTTGGTGTGAGGGTAGTCACATTGAACATGTTGAAGATTGATGTAATATATGGATATTTTGACATTATAACGTGTATAATGTATATAAGGCGATGGCAAATAATTATTTGTTGTTCTGCGAAAGAGGGCTCTAATAGTTTTTTTAATAGTGAAACTTGATTTTAAGGGGATATATCAATATGAGCAATAAGATATTTGAAATAAAAAAAGAGAATATCGAATATTTAATGAGAAAAGATCCAGTACTTAAAAATCTAATTCACCGATACGGGAATTTGGAGATTCAGATGATTCCCGATTTGTTTGTTGGATTGATTTATAATATTGTTT
>DAOUQP010000067.1 GCA_030625575.1 Eubacteriales bacterium
TATGACTTCATCTTCAAAACGAGCCTATGAGCTTGCTGATATATTTAGAAATAAAATGGGAAAGAGAGTTATTATCGGAGGAATCCACGCCAGCGCTCTACCTAGAGAAGCTTTAAAGCATGCTGATCAAGTAATTGTCGGCGAGGGAGAAAGAGTTATCAAAGATGTTGTCGAAGGAAATATTATAGAAAAAATTGTATATTCGTCATATATTGAAAATCTTGATGAAATACCGATTCCCGATTATTCATTATTGAAAACCCCATGCAAAGCCGCCAACATCATGACAACCAGAGGTTGTCCATATAGCTGTAGTTTTTGTTCAACTACCAGAATGTTCTTCCCTTATAGAGAGAGAAGCGTCGACAGTATTATAAACGAGATGGAAGTTTATAAAAAATCAGGTTTTAAGTATGTGAATTTCGAAGATGATAACTTCACTGCAAATAAAGAAAGATCAAAAGAAATATTAAGAAAAATGATTTCTAGCAACCTGGTCTTTAAAGAAACATTCTTTTTTGGAAGGACGGATATGGCTAGTGATGATGAGCTTCTTCAGCTTTTGAGTGATGCTCATCTCAGAAGAGTGCTTATCGGTATTGAATCGTTAAATCAAGAATCGTTGGATTCTATCAACAAGAATCAAAACATAAAAGATATAGAATTGTGCGGAGAAAAGCTTAAGAAATATAAAATAAAATTAATTGCAAGTTTGGTCCTCGGACTAGATCCAGACAACAAAAATGATATCAGAAAAAGTGTTGAATTTTGTAAAAGCATCAACGCTTATCAACTTCAACCCGCAGTCCTGACACCATTTCCCGGAACACCGATTTACGAACAATATATAAAAGAAGATAGAATGATTATCCAAGATTGGTCTTATTACGATATGACAAATGTCACTTTTATGCCTAAAAAAATGTCTCCTTGGGAACTACAAGAAGAATTCGCCCATTCATTAAAACATTTTTATACATTCAAATCAGCTTTTAAGATTCTAGCATCATTCGGTTTTAATGCATGGATAAGAAGATTAGGATTATGGTTAGTAGGCATCAGTGCAGAACTCTTTTTTAGAAATGAAGCTAAAAAAGAGAATGGTAATATTTACAACGTGTTGAAAAAGAGAGATTCCTCTTAATAAACTGGTATTTGATTGTTTTATAATTATCTTCGATGCAATTATTAATACATCATTCTCTGTTCAAATAAAATTTTATTCAGTTGACATATGTGAATTTTACTCTTTGTGAGACTGAAAAATATATAATCATAACAACCACTATTGGAGAAAATGAGATTTGTCCAATAATAGATACCAGCAAATCTAAGATATAATAAGATAAAAACAGAAATTTTGTTAATTTCTTTCTTTTACTTGAAGCAATGAAAATTAAAACTATAATCGATAACATAACAATACCACTAATAAGCATCAGTATATCTAATGGTTTATTAAAGGCTTTAGTAATTAGTGAAAAAGCCCAAATCGAGCCTAATACTATTTGAATATATGCCAAAACAAGAAATCCTCCGATTTCTGCATGCCCTTCATGAAAATGCATATGTTTTTTAATAAACCCAAGATCATAATCAGTAAGCTTCATTTTAGATTCCAATATTTGGAGTCCATTTTCAATTTGTGAATCCATCATACTACCACCTTTAATGGAAAATTTATCTAAATCTACTCAAATTATATCCAATCATAGTGACAAAATCAAGCATTGCTCCAATTTATACATAATTAGGCAATTTGGTTTCATAACCATCTATCGCAAAATAAAAGTCTTCATCATTATTTTGATGAAGACTTTTTTCTAACTCTTTCTTTTTCCTAAATAAGCTTCCTGAATCACCGGGTCAGCAATAAGTTCTTTTGCATCGCCCTTTTTAATTATCTTCCCTTGTTCTAATACATACCCGACATCAGCAATAGATAATGCTTTGAAAGCATTTTGCTCAACTAATAAAATCGTTTTATTCATTTTCTTGATGTCTTCGATAATTTCAAATATTGTTTTAACAAGCAGTGGCGCCAATCCTAAAGAAGGCTCATCCAATAAAATAATATCAGGATCCGACATAAGTCCTCTTCCCATAGCCAACATCTGTTGTTCTCCACCACTCAGTGTTCCAGCCATCTGGTCGATTCTCTCATAAAGCCTTGGAAATAATCTATAGACATTCTCCAAGTCCCTTTTTATAAGCGCTTTATCTCTTCTTAAATAAGCACCCATCAGCAAATTATCTTTAACCGAAAGATTTGCAAATACCAGCCTTCCTTCAGGTACTTGAGATATTCCCAATCCAACTATTTTATTTACCGATTTGGGAATAGGCTTTCCTTTAAACTCAATCGTACCTCCAGAGGTTTTAACAACAGCAGAAATCGCATTTAACAAAGTGCTTTTCCCCGCACCATTAGACCCGATAATAGATACAATCTGACCTTCTTCAACATCTATATCGACTCCACGAAGTGCATGAATACCGCCATAATGAACATTTAAATCTCTAATTTTTAACATTCAGCATCCCCCTCTCCCAAATAAGCTTCGATTACATGAGGATTATTTTGAATATCATCGGGTACACCTTCTGCCAATTCCTTTCCGAAGTTCAAAACTGTAATTTTATCACATAAGTTCATAATGAGATCCATATGATGTTCAATAACCAGAATGGTCAACTTAAATTGATCTCTAGCTTTTCTTATTAAATCCAACAGCTGAAGAGTTTCCTCCGGATTCATCCCAGCCGCCGGTTCATCTAACAATAGAAGTTTCGGTCTCAGTGCTAACGCCCTTGCAATTTCAAGTCGCCTTTGCAATCCGTACGGTAGGTTCTCAGCCACCACATCTTTTCTATTTTCCAACCCCATAATTTCCAAAAGTTCAACAGCTTGTTCATGAAGCAATTTTTCGCCCTTCACATATTTCTTTGATCTAAATACAGCATCTAACATAGAATACTCAGTATTGAAATGACAAGCCGTTAAAATATTTTCATAAGTTGTCAGATTTTTAAACAACCTTATGTTCTGAAACGTCCTTGTAACTCCAACATCAGCAATCTGAAATGATTTTAGATCGTCAATTCTACTATCATTAAAATATATTTCTCCATTGGTTGTCTTGTATATTCCAGTAATCAGATTGAAAATTGTTGTTTTTCCCGCACCATTAGGTCCTATCAATCCGTAAATCATATTTTCTTCTACTTTTAAATTTACATTACCAACAGCCGTTAAACCACCAAATTGTTTTGTCACATCTTTTAGTTCTAACAAACTCATTATGACACCTCCTTATTTAGAGGCGCCTTTAGTTTGCTTACAATCCTCTTGATAATATGAATCACCCTGAATTCTTTTCCGCCCATTAATCCTTGCGGTCTAGTTATCATGATAAAAACTACTGTTGCACCATATAAAACCAATCTCCACTCTTTTACGTTTCTAAGAACTTCCGGAAGCGCTGTTAAAACTATCGCTCCTACAACTGAACCTGTTACACTTCCAAGTCCTCCAAAGATAACGATTATAGTAAGCTCTGTTGATTTTATCAACTGGAACATCTTGGGCTGTAAAAATCCAATGTAATGAGCTAATAAGCCTCCCGATATACCCGCATATACAGCACTGATCATCAAAGATTTTAGTTTATATTTAAATACATCTATCCCAATTATATTCGAAGCCATTTCTTCTTCTCTGATGGCTTTCATATTTCTACCATGTTTCGAGTTAATAATATTAACTAAAATAATAATTCCTATAACATTAATAATTACCACATTTGTAAGATTGGTGTAATTTGCTATCCCGGGCCAACCTCTCGCCCCACCAAAGTATTGGATATTGTCAAGAATCAACCTCATCGCCTCACCGAATCCCAAGGTTGCAATAATGAAATAATCTCCTTTTAGATTCAGTGTTAATTTTCCTAAAACATAACCTATAATTCCAGCCATCAATCCACCAAATAATAAAGCAACATAAAAATTCATCCCAAGCTTCATAGTGGCAAAAGCAGCCGCGTACGCCCCTATTGCCATGAATCCCGCATGTCCAAAAGAAAAAAGTCCAGTAAATCCAGTTAATAAAGATAGACCTAACACGGCTACAAGGTTGATTCCTGATAAGATTAAAATGCCTTCAATATAATACCAACTCATATATTAAACCTCCTTACGCCTTATCTTCATTCATTTTGCCCATTATACCCATCGGTCTTACTACAAGAATGAATATCAGAAGTGCAAACGCTATTAAATCTCTAAGCTGCGATGAGATATAACCAGCTGTCATCGTTTCAATAATACCTAAGGAGATAGCGCCAATTACAGCTCCTGATAAACTTCCCAGCCCACCAAATACCGCTGCAATAAATGCTTTTATTGTAATAACTCCTATCTGTGGATACACTGTATATTTCATTCCGAATAGTATTCCAGCTATTCCAGCTAAAGCTCCACCTAAACCAAATACAATAAAAATAATATAATCTGTATTAACTCCCATTAAAGAACTTGCTTTAAAATTATAAGCAGTTGCCTTTATCGCCATCCCTACCTTTGTTTTCTCAATAATAATCAACAGAATCAATAGTGATACTGCTGAGATTATAAACATAACAACATCTAATCTTCCTATCGCTAAAGCTCCAATCTCATATGGAGTTTTTTGAAATACCTGTGGGTACGTTTTAAAATTCGGACCTATTGTCGCTATTACTATATTCTCTAGAAAAATCGAAGCACCCATCGCAGAGATTATAAAATATAAAAACGGTGCATTTCTTTTTCTTAGTGGGTTATAAGCTATTCTCTCTAGAACAATTGCAAGTATTCCCGATCCTACCGCCGCTATAAAAAAAGCTATCGGAAACGGAAGTTGCCATATTGCCAACGCAAAAAATCCTAAATATGCGCCAATCATTATTACTCCACCATGTGCAAAGTTACTAAAATTCATTATACTGTAAACCAACGAATATCCAACCGCCATCAACGCATATACACTTCCAATGGATATCCCATTAATTAATTGTTGTAAAAAAGTTGTCATTACAACACCATCCTTTTAAAGATAAAGGGAGCACCAAGCTCCCTTTATCAGATAATATATTTTTTTATCTTTTACTATTCAACGTCAACTGAATATTTCATTTGGAATTTATATTTATTATCTACAATTTTAAGTATCGCAGCTTCTTTTCCTTCTGGATTATGAGTATCTTTATTAATTCTGATATAACCTGTAATTCCTTGAACTTCAGCCGATTCTAGTGCTTTTGCAATAAGCTTGGAATCTGCTTCGCCTGCTTTTAATACAGCTTCTTCTAAAAGTTTGAATGCATCATACGCTAGATATCCATTAAGCTCAACAGCACTACCGTATTTCTCAGTATAAGCATTTTTAAATTCTTGTACATCTGGATCTTCAAAATCTAAATGGTTGACAACATAACTACCTTCAACTGAACTTCCAGCCATTTCTAATAATTGTTCACTTGTCCAGCCATCTCCGCCCATTAACACAGCGTCCATTCCTAATTCTCTAGCTTGAGTTGAACTTAATGCAACTTCTTTAAAGAAGTATGGCATAAATATAATTTCAGGATTTGTTTCTTTTATTTTTGAAAGCTGTGGTCTAAAGTCTACATCGCCAAATTTAAACGCTTCTTTAGCAACAATTTCTCCACCTAATTCAACAAAAGTTTCTTCAAAGAATTGAGTTAAACCTTGAGAGTATTCGTCAGCTACATCATATAAAATAGCTGCTTTTGTAAATCCTAACTCCTCAAAAGCATATCCAGCCGCTACAGCACCTTGATATGGGTCAATAAAACATACTCTGAAGTTATAAGGTTTAGTATTTCCGTTTTCATCTATTGTAACCTTAGGATTAGTTGCAACCGTTGCAATATCCGGAACTCCCGATTCTTCTAGAACTTGACTGATGGCAATAGCTTGACCTGATGCATTAGGTCCAACGATCGCAACAACTTTGTCTTGTCCAACTAGTCTTTTAACTGCATTTACAGCTTCAAGCGAATCTCCTTTAGTATCATATCCAACAAGTTCAATTTGCTTGCCTAACCAACCGCCATTATCATTCGCTTCATCAACCAACATTTGAACTGTATTGAATTCACACGTTCCCCAAACTGCTTGGTCTCCTGTCAATGAACCAATCCATCCAATCTTTACTACTTCAGCAGGCGCTTCTCCACCTGCAGTACCAGATGCACATCCACTTAACATAGATAATATCATTATAAGTACTAATAAAAGTGATATTCTTCTTTTCATTAATATTTCCCCCTTTTTCATGTTGTTATCAGTATATTCAGATAATTCAACTTCGCTCAATTACACACAAAAAAACACAGCATCGCTGTGTTAATAGTTGATTCTATCTTTAGTTTCCAAAATCAAAGCATTTATAAACTTAAATAAATCGACTTTTCCCCCAGATTTCTTTTTTTTCTTAATTTTTTCCATTTCATCTCGAATACTTTGAAAATCAAAAAAACTATAAGCAAACTTTACAAAAATCTCATTGTTAAAATCCTCAATCCCCAAGTAAGCAATATGCGTTTGAGCTTTTCCTATAGCCCTTCTCATTCTCTGCTTTACCGTTTCTGAACGTTCACCACAATGTTCAATGATATAATTGAACGATTCCTCTTTGACAATATCGAATTTCATCAATTCCTCACAAAAATAGATAATATCATTGATTCCCTTTTCACCAATAATGCCTAAATCAGAAAAAATTCGTTCCATGATCTCACAGGCGGATTTTTCTCTCTTTGCACCAATCTTATCAATGTTAATAATACTTTTAATGTTGTTGACAGTATCTTGAAGTTCGATTTTATGCTTTATGAGTTGAACCACTTTTTTAAATTCAACTGCATTAATAGGCTTATGTATAAAAAATTCAGCCCCGCTTAAATATGCATCAGATATCATTTTCGAATCGTTAACCTGAGAAATCATAATGAAATTAATATTTGGTTGATCGATTTTTATTGTCTTTATAAATTTACCGCCATCAATATGCGGCATTAAATAATCAATAAGACAGATATCAACTTTAATACTCTCCATGTCTTTTAATGCATCTAGCGGATTGACATTCGTTCCAACGACATTCCCCAAATCTTGATCTTCAATAAGATTAGATACCATTCTAATAACATTAATGTCATCATCTAATATATAGAATCTCATTTTACACCTTCCTTCAAAACAAATATATTTATTGCAATTTTAAATGACGTTCCTTCGTTTGCTTTTGAATTTACTTCAATACTTGTATCGAAGTATTCCTTCAACAATCCAGACACAATACTAAGTCCTAGACCTCTTTGAACATCGCCAGTTCCACCTTGATATTTGCTGCTAAAACCAGGATTAAAAATATACGGAATATCTCTTTCTTTAATTCCATGCCCTGTATCTGTTATATTTATTATTACATTATTTTTTTCTTCATAGATTTTTACATCAACGTATCCTTTTTCATTTTCATCAAATGATTCAATAGCGTTATTTACTAGATTCCTGAGGATTGAAGCCACGTAAAAATGATACCTTACTTTCCTTTTACTCTTACAAGTCACAGTAAAAACTATGTTGGAATCATCATTTTCCAATGCCTTTTGTGTACTCTTATATATTATATCAGCTATCTCATCAATGCCTATAAACAATCCAAACAATTTCTTCTCGGTTACATTTTCAAGGCCTTCAATAACTCTTAAATAATCTTTTTTTATTTCATGAACTTCCTTAGATATATCAAGTGCCATATCGACTATTACTGGATTTGCTTCTAATTCTTCCGACTTTTTATAAAGATTAAATGCCTTAGCCATCAACTTTTCTATATATATAGTATTTTTTTCTAAAAAATAAATCTCACTTAAAAAATCAGAATTCATCAATAGTAGTTTCTGATAATGCTTTTCATGTTCCTCTTGTATTAAAAAATATTTGTATTTAATAGCTATTATAATGATTATCAAAACAATACTCGTTCTAATAAGCGCAATAATAGCCAAACCCTTGATTATATCCAAACTCGGCAGACTAAACCCTAGCCTGAGTGTGATTTCGACTATGTTTGATAAAAAATCTCCTAAAAAAACAGCAACTCCAAATTCGCTGATACTTTGTCTTTTTTTCGAATAGACAAAATAAAATATAACCCCATAACTGATATAGAAAAATATTTCAGGCCAGATAGTAAAAAATGATAAATTAATATCTTTATTAGTTAAATATAGACTAACCATTCTAAACAAAGGTGATCCTATAGCTACAAACAATGTTATTTTAATAGAATTGATATCATCATGCCAATATAACAATATCGGCAGTACAATAACCGATATCGTTATTATGAATCCCTCTATAAAAAAATTCACTGAAAAGAGCGAGCAAAACGATACTACCACAACTACTTTCATTATCTTTTTAATATTTTCAATATCTAATTTTTCTCTATTTAGCATCATTGTTTTCTCCAATATTTATATTAATAAACTACATTTAGAATATCACATTAGAACACCATGGGTAAGTGAATTTTAATTTTAACAAAAAAAAGAAAACAACCCCAGCTATGAGGTTTTATTAACACTTGATTATAGATTGCATATATTTATCTTGCTTGTTTCATCCTTGTCATTTCTGCCCAATTATTTGCAGTTATTTCTTCAACTCTATACATATCTATTTTAATTTTTTCTACATTTCCTTTAATATGCGCTATATCGTTCATCATAGCATCATGTTCAGCTTTATTCACCTCTGACGCCTCTACTAACGCCTTCACTATTTCATATGTCTCGTCAATCTGATTTTTCATGCCTGTCATTTCAGTTTTCATGCCTATTATCTCAGTTTTCATGCCTGCTATTTCAGTCTTAATAGGTTTTAACTCCTCATTAAGTATATCTCTAATTGCCGATAATAATTCCGTATCCATTATTTCACCTCTTCGATAACATTATATCATCTCAACTTCTAAATTTCATTAATGTTCCTTAAAAGCAATAAAAAAATTTTAGAATACATAATTCCTACGGTTATTTATTCAACTGATTTGATATTCTTTCATTTTTCTATATAAAGTCGCTTTAGAAATACCAAGTGCTCTTGCAGCATTTTCTTTTCCGATAGTACTATTTCCATATTTGCTCAACGCATTTTCGATTAATATTTTGAAATGTTGATCGATATTGAGAGAACCGTCTATGAAAAGTTTTTGTTTATTAAAATCATTTGGCAAATCATTGATTGTTATTATATTGGTTTTTGTCATATTGACAAGAAATTCAACAACATTTTTCAGTTCCCTGATGTTGCCTTGCCAAGGATTATTCATTAAAGCTTTCATCGCTTCATTAGAAAATCCTTCAATTTTTTTATTTAGTTTATCAGAATACAATTTTAGAAAATGATCCGTTAATAATTCAATATCGCCCGTCCTATCCCTAAGTGGTGGCATAGTCATAGGAATTACTTTCAATCGATAATATAAATCTTCTCTAAATTTACCTGCCTGCACCAAATCTTCAAGCTTTTTATTATTTGCAGAAATTATTCTTATATCAATTTCATTCGATTCTAATCCTCCGATTTTCGTCACACGTTTTTCCTGTAAAACACGAAGAAGTTTCGACTGTAAATGAAGCGCCATTTCACCAATTTCATCTAGGAAAATGGTTCCACCATTCGCAAGTTGAAATTTTCCTATTTTCCCGCCTTTCAACGCCCCTGAAAACGATCCCTCTTCATAGCCAAACAGTTCAGATTCAATCAATTCTTCAGGAATCGCACTACAATTAATTGCAACAAACGGTTTATTTCTCCTATCACTTGTATTGTGGATTAATCTTGCAACCACTTCTTTTCCAGTTCCTGTTTCTCCATCAATAAGCACAGTCGACGAACTACGCGCAATTTGTACAATCTTTTCTTTTACATCTTTAATTGCACTGCTTTCTCCAATCAAATCATCAAACTCTACATCCATGCTATGAGTATAAAGTTCATTCATTTCATCTGCAATATCACTTATAGATCTGAAATATAGTATTGCACCTTGATTTTCATAGTCCAAAATGACAGGTTTGCTACTTAATAAAAAATCATATTTTTTCTCGATTTTAATCTCGTGGTATTTTATTTCTTCTTTTCCAATCAGTATTTTTCCAACTAAATCTTCATCTAAAATATCGCTGATATTTTGAGGTAATTTATTTTTAAATATTTTCCTAAAACTTGAATTGCTATTAAGGATATTTCCTTCATTTGAAACCAACAATAGAAATTGTTCTATAGAATCCAGTACAACTTCCATACGCTTTGTCATAATAGAAATTTCTTTAAACTCTTCTTCCTTTATCAATTTATTTATAATCAACTCAATCATTCGATTGATAAATTGTAAATAAGTATCTATATCACTCAGAATCTTCTCTTTATCTTGCTGATTATTTGCAATTACACCTAAACTTCCAATAATACATCCTTCTAAAAATAACGGAATTCCAATAATCATTGTCACTGGACAATTATTTCGTTTAGGGCAATTTCGACATCCCTCGTGCTCTAATTTCGAGTTTAATATAATCAATTCTTTTATCTCCATAACCTTCGTTAGAATTGAATCCTTCCGTATGCATTGTTCTTCAGATATTGATTCCAAATCACTATCACCTAGAATTCTTAGTTCATCATCGACAATAAGAACATCTAGACCCAATACACCACCAATGGTATTGGCAGTATGCTCAACATAATTAGAAATATCTATAAGGGATGCCATAATTTCACCTTCTCATTTTTTAAATAAAGTATATCACATCTTATTTATCCTATGACTAAGAATTCTAAGACTCCCTCTTCTTTAAAGAAAGAGATAAGAATTCTAAAGTCCCTGGATTATGTTTTCTAAGCTTCAGCGGGAATAAAATTCCATCTAAAACCAAGAAATTCATTTGTTCACATGTTGCATTATTTCATTTGCACTCATATTTTCAAGTCCCATTTTTTCTAAAGTTCTACCATCATTAAAGTAATCGATGTCATTATATACTGATGCCATTCTGATAACGGACTCTATAATTGGAACTTCAATAGACAACAGCTTTGAAAACTCATAGCATGGAACCAAAATATTGGGGACATCCTCAGTAATATATCTACTATTAGATGAATTAGGTGCCGATTGAATCTTGGCATGTGCTACAGATGTTTTATTAAACTCATATACTGATTTTGCATCTGTATTGTATAAAGAATTCATCATATCCAATTCAGGTCTTAATTCAAGGCCAAGTCCATTACCAATACCAATCCTCTCTTCTTCCATTTTTGCAGATGCTCGATCCGTAGCAGGTGAGACACAATCGCTGTAGTAGTTGAAATGCCCATCAAAATTTTCCAGCAATCCAATATTGATTGTAGTAATAAGCGGGTGCCCTCCAAAATTAATATTCTCAAGGCCTGCTTCGATGACATTATTAAGTGGTTTTACTGCAATAGGAAAGACCGCATTGAGTTTATAAATAATTTCTTCTGTTTCATTTTTGGGAAATACGCCAGCGTAAATAAACTCTTTAATTCCCATAATCCCAATTTCACCTGGTTCGAACAATCTACATGCCCACGGAATTGTAATCGCATCAACAAATGTAGATTTTAACGAATTGTATCCTAAATCATTCTTCACTTTATTCATTACCAAACTCGCATAGTTGCCAGGCATAAATATAAGAGTATGATCATCTTTTAAATATGGCAGCATTTTTTTAAATATTGTTTCCTGAGCAAAAGACGGAACTATAATAATTAATATATCAGAGAAATCAACAGCTTCTTTTATAGAAGTGGTCGCCTTTTCAATAGTTTGAAAACCTGACAATATCATTTTAATTTCATGTATTTCATCAACTGCTTTTATTCCTTTATTCTTATTTATCGCTTTGATTTGAGTATCAAATTTCTCTTGATCATAAAGACACACTTTATTCCCAATTTTCGAAAAATGATATGCAGCTGTAACACCACCGTTACCAGCACCAAAAATAGATACTTTTTTCATCATTTTCGTCATCTCCTAGTATTAAACTCCAAGAATATTTGTAAATAAGACAATCAACGGTAATGCTATT
>DAOUQP010000139.1 GCA_030625575.1 Eubacteriales bacterium
ATATATACCCCAGCTGTAAATCTTTGATGAAGCTAAAATACTATGAATTTCACCAGAAGTAAATACTTGATCGCTGTTTACATCGACATATTGATAAGGACTTAGCCTCACCCCTGTTTCGGGATGAATATGACTGGATAATCCTATCCAATCTTGGTCTTTTAACAAAGCTAAAACTTCAAAAGTTTCATCTAATACCAAGTCTTCAATCTCAATATCCTGCTCATAAATCTGTCTGTTTAAGTCTTCAATCTCAATATCTTGCTCATAAATTTGTCTGTTTAAGCCATCAATCTCAATAGCTTTTTCATCGATCTGCTCATTTAAATCTTCAATTATCTCTGAATTATCAGTGCATCCAGCAAATAAAACCATCATTATCAATAATGCTATTACAAACCGTCTCATCATTTCACCTTTAACTTTCATCAACTAAAGAAACCATATCTCCGACTCTCACATATCCCGATTTTATAACAATGACAAAAACACCTTCAACGTGCATTATCACTTCCCTAGGTGTATGAGTTGATGGGTCTCTCTCAAAAGGTTTACCTATTTGCGTCACTTCAAATATCGCCTCACCAATTTTTAGACGTGTACCTATCGGTAGAGTATGAATAATCATACCTTTAATTGTTATATTTTCAGAGTATGTCGATTCACATATCCTTCTCTCATCATCAGAAATTCGGTCTAGGCTTGATACATCGAACACGCTGACCTGTCTATGCCAATCACCGCCGTGTCCATCTCCTTCAAGGCCGAATCCTTCTTTAAAGTAACCTTCTTCTATTGGATACTTGTTTGTACCTCTTTGTTCACTGCTATTTATCGATAAAACTATTCCACTCATCAATTCCACTCCTTCATCTTTTTATACATCAGATAATGAGATAATATTCCTGCTATTAAAAATGAAAATGCTAAAGAACTAAAAATACCGTGTATTCCAAATGGTTTAGATGTAAACATCGCCAGAGGAACAAATATAACAAACATCTGGATTGCGGTAATCATAGATGCTTTAAAAGGTTCATTGATTGCATTGAAAAAAGAATTTCCAATCAATTGCACACCATAAATTCCATAGAATATCGATACTATTCTTATATATGTGGTAAAAACCTCTACCACTTTGGCATCATCACTGAAAAGTCCACCAATGAAATTCGATGATACTAAAAGAATTATATATGCAATAACAGCTGTAAAAAAGATAATTTTATAACTTTCTTTTAAAGATTCTTTTATTCTACTAAATTTCTTCCCACCATAATTTTGACCAATAAACGGCACTACAACTACGGATAAGGCTCCAATAATTATAATTGCAAATCTTTCGACTTTTGCAGCAATACCGAACCCAGCAACTGCTTCAATGCTGATGTTTGCTAATAACCCTGTAATGATTCCAACTCCTATCGGCTGTATGATTTTTATAACGGCGTTCGGTAACCCAATATATAAAATATTTTTCCACGAATCGATAATTTGATTTATCTTAACGCCTTTAATAGATAGTATCTTGTCTCTATACCCCAAAACATATATCGCAACTGAAAAAGTGATCATCCTTGAAAATACTGTAGCAATAGCTGCTCCCGGTACTTCAAGTCTAGGAAACGGACCAAGGCCGAATATCAGAATCGGATCCAAAATCGTATTGACGATTGCAGCAACCAACATGATCAAGCTTGGAGTTTTAGTGTCTCCCAATGCTCTAATCGAATTATTTCCCACCATTGGGATTACCACGAATATCACTCCAATATACCAAATGCGCATATACGAGGTTATTATCGGCATCACTTCATCCGTTGCTCCCAACAATCTAAACACGGGTTCAATGGTATTTAGTCCAATAATCATAAAAATAAAGACAATCAATGCTCCTAATGCTAGACTATCTGTTGCATATCTCTTTATCTTTAAGAAATCTTTTGCACCGACAGCTCTTGATACCAATGATGCGGCTCCCATTCCTATCCCCAATGAAATACTGTTCAATATAAGAACTACTGGATATGTAAATGAAAGCGCTGCTAATTCATTAGTTCCCAGCATGCTCACAAAAAATGTATCGACAAGGTTGAAAATAATGAGCCCAAGCATACCGAATATCATAGGTATTGTTAATTCTATCAAGCTTTTTTTAACTGATCCTTCTGTTAAAGATATGTTTTTTCTCATAACAACTCCTATATTTCTTCTTTTGCCAACCAATACGTGTACATTGGACTTATTAGATTATATATTAAAAACAAAATAAATATTGGAGATTTGAAGTCTTCATAGAAAAAGTAAATAAGTCCGAAAAAAATAATACGACCTATATTAAGCATAATTACCCTAAGCATCAAGTTCCCAAGCATTTCAGATTCATTATTCGAGTAGTTTTTTGCTGTATTTAATTGCACTCCCACCATAGGCGTTGAAAAAAATGCTTCACCCAAGGCTATTGTTATTCCAAAAACAATAAATGATACAAATGTCGGCTTTATCAACAACACTAAAACAACGGAACTTGCAGCAGCTCCGAATAGCATGAGTTTTTTTCTGGAAATTTTTCTAAGCATATACCTATACAATACAAACATGGCAATAGAAATAATGGAAAATGCTGAATTCAGTAATCCGATAATCGATTCACTTGCCATTAGGCTATATAAAAATACGCTGTTAGCCATAATGGTAAATTGTTTATAAGGAGCCTTTGTAGTATTCGTCAGTAAAACTTTTTTATAGTTGCCATTTCTAAAAGATTCTTTTATATTGAATCTCCCCATGTTCTTGATATGTCTGCTCGGCATCTTAAAAGATAGTATCAACTGAACAACAAGCAATACTAGCAAAGCGTCGATCATATATATAAAGCCATATCTCTCGATAATTACTCCTGATATTATCGGTATTATTATGGCGCTTGCTTTATTAAGTCCACCTATAATGCTCATAAACTTATCCATTTCATCTTTATCCAATACATCGGCTTGAAATGAATTTAAATTGAAAAAGAAAAATCCATCTCCGAAACCACCCAAAATTCCAATAACAATTGCATAATCAGCGATATTATCTCCTAGGAATGCAGTTAAGCCGAAGGTAGCCAAAAATGATAGCGACGATATTATATAATTGAATTTCAGATTTTTTATGGCGATGATATTTGCCATATAGAAAGAAATTGTAGCTCCAAGATAATTGAATATATTAAAAACTGCAACAGCTTGAATACTTTTTCCAGCTTGCCACAGGTATATATTTACAAAAATAAAAATGAAACTTTTAAATATCGAATATATTAAACGCATTGCAATCATCATATTAATTGATTTCTTCATATTTTTCTCCAATTTATCGGACTTCAAGAATATTTTACATCATATAAATATAAAAGACTATGCCTTTGGCATAATCTTTCATCCTCTATAAGTTTTATAACCTTTATATTCTACTACTTCGATTTTCTCATCTTGTGACAATCGATTGAATATTTCATTTATGTTTTCACATAAACGAATTTCTAAAAAGCTTTTGATTTCAAATTGATTCATTGGATGTCTTTTTATTATACTAACTATCGCCTCATAATCATCCGTTATATCACTTGAAAATCCATTGGAAATCAAATGATTGATGGCAACACCACCCAAAATTCCAGTAGCCATTTCAATTGTCTCATCAGAAGGTTCATGAGCATAGGATTCGGCTGGTGGTCTTACAGGTGTATTTATAAAAATTCTATCATATTCAACTTGATCTAATAAATCTTTTAATGCAATAAGTTTTTCCTCAGAATCGTTGTATCCTTTGACAAGCATTATCTCTATCCAAAGTTGTCCTTTGAATTCCTTTGAAAATTGCTTTAAACCCTCAAATACCTTAGAGAAGTCCATTTTGCCATATGATCTATTGATTTTAATAAAATCTTCATCATTCGTAGCATCAAACGAAGGAAGCACAATATCTGCATATTTCAAATCATCTCTTACTTCTTTTTCAGAAAGAAGTGCCCCATTGGTAATAACTGCTATAGGTATATTCGTCAATTTCTTTAATTCTATAAGAAGCTGTCCTAGATTTTTATATAATGTAGGTTCACCCTCCCCTACAATAGTTATAACATCCACTTCTTTTTTTAAACGCAGCCACTGCTTAAATTCATTTATAATGTCAGATACTTCAAAAAAACTTTGACGTGTATTGGTCATATGATCCGTTCTGCCTAATTGACAATAGATACACGAATAATTACAGTATCCTTCGGGAATTGGACTAATTCCTAGCGATAATCCCATCCTTCTAGAAGGAACGGGACCAAACAAATGTTTAAAATAATTCATGATTATTCCTCCCTCAAGTATTGTATTCAACAATACTCTGAAATATCCTTCTCAAAAGAAGAAAAGATACTGGTTATCACTGCCAATATCTTTTTTGAACATTATTATAACATACTTCTGATGTCGCCGGTTTTCGCCATAATCATCATCCATTTCTCGGCAATTGTTTTATTTAACATCGAAATAGTCGGGAATGAATGTTGCATCATCAAAATGTTGAATACTGTCAACTGATTTTGAATAGCCATAGTCCATTCTTGAATAAGTTCGCTCGCCATTTCACCAACGATGGTAACTCCGAAAACAGTTCCCATCTGATTAGTGAGCAATTTAACAAATCCATCAGGTTCACCATCTGTTATCGCCCTGGCATATGTTTTATATTCTTCTTTAACCACCATATAATCGATACCTTGTTCTTTTGCTTGTTTTTCCGTTAAACCTACTTGAGCAACTTCGGGCGTTGTAAATACCGACCAAGGAACCGGATAATTGCTGCGTTTATATTTATCATTTTCTTTCCCGCTTAGCGCCTGCATCAACGATACCATTCCCTGATGCATGGCAGCATGCGATAAAAGCGATTGCCCATTGCAATCTCCCAGTGCGTAAATATGTTTATAATTTGTTCTATTGAATTCATCAACTACAATACCTTTTTTAGTATACTCTATTCTCACATTATCTAATCCCAATGGCTCCAAAACCGGTTGTCTTCCTGTTGCCACCAATATTTCATCAGATTCAAACAAACCTTTATCGGTATGCATTAAAATTTTTCCATTTACTTCTTCCGCTTTACTGATTGAAGTTGAATTGAAAACCTTTATTCCTTCTCTCTCAAAAGCAGTCTCTAGAACTCTAGCCGCTTCTTCATC
>DAOUQP010000031.1 GCA_030625575.1 Eubacteriales bacterium
AAATCCGATATTTGGAGTTAATCTAGGCTAATTATACAGTTTTTAATCACTTTTTAACAGTTTTTTTATCTTAAAAAACTGCATTAAGTCTTACAAATGCAATACTTACAGAAAAACGGAAGTTAGTTTTTCAATCAACCAAAATCTCAATTCCATCATTTGTTGAAATGATGGAATCCCAACTGTATTTTTCAATCAAATCATCCAAAAATGATTGCACACGTTCATCTTCATGGTCTTTTAGAGTCAGATATAACACAACAGGATGAATTTCACCATCTAGCAATGGAATTGGATATGACCATAATTCAACTCTCACAGAATCATTAGCAATAGAAGGTAATACCCTTGGCCTCTTTTCTAAGTTATCCCAATCGGACTTATACATAGCATAAGTATCAGTTCTAGGTGGTGCTAACATGCTAACCCTTGATAAGGCAGTTTCCCCCGACTTATAAATCGAACCCTGAATAAATTCAATTAATGAATCACTCTCAATATATATAACTGTTTCAACAGGATTAATCAGATATTCTTTAATACTTTCCCAGATAGGCTTACCCATATGAGTAAATGAGTGAATATTTTTTACGCCTATTTTTTCTTTTCGAATAATTTCAAATTCTTCGAGTAATGAAAACCCACGGGATATAGCTATTTTAGATATCCCTATGTTATTAGCTATTTCCATTTGCGTTCGATTTATTGTTCCATTAGTTATTAATTCAAAATATAACGCTTGAGCTGTTGGAGTCAGTTTTTCACGGACTCTCTTCAGTTTAGAGTAGTTTGAACCACTTATATTATTTACTGAAAGAACATATTTTTCTTCAATGCGTTCCTTAAAAGCAATCCCTAAAAAAGGAACATATAATTGTAATCCTAAAACAATGAAAGGGATATTTTCTTTTATAAAGCTATGGCGTCCATAATTACTCATATTCGAACAAACGAAAACAATCTCATTAGGATGTTCTGTATATTTTGATAACTGTTTTATGTGTTTTTTAATACTTCTTAGTGATATTTCATCATTCTTTTTAGACAACATTACTAAGAACTTTCGATTAGACAGTTCTGCATTATAAAATTCATATTTCTTCTTCATAAATAGTGGAAGCTTATTTACATTTGACCAATCTGAAAGTAAGAGCTCTAACCCCATTAAATCTTTAATATACTCTTTGAGTTTATCTTGGAAAGTCATATTTCCCCTCCTTGTATCAAGTTAATCTTAAAAGTTTAATGTTGTACCCCGTCATTTTAAAAGTACCAACGCAAATGGTACTTTTAATTTTTTTTGGTACTTTGATTATACCACCATCTTTTTAAAAGTACCAGAACAAACGGTATTTTTAAAACATTCTGGTACTTAATTGGCATTATTGCCAAAACCCTATAGCCCTCGCAAGTTTTCTCATAACTACTAGCAATTCCAACTCATAAGTATCATATTCACTATGCAATATTGACATTCTCCCCACAGCTAAAGCAAGAGACTTTTCGGTTTTATATGGTAATGTCTTAAATTTATTCATATTTCATAGGTAGTATTCAAAAGCCGACTATTCGTCGGCTTTTCCTTTTGCAACATCTGCTAATTCTTCAAGTTTTTTATTCACCAAATAGTGAATTGTACCTTCTTGGTCAATGTCACCTGCTTTAATCCCAGTTAATATTTCAATGCCCTCATCAGTGTTTGAAACAGCATAAATATGAAATTCTCTTTTTATCACTGCCTGTATTACCTCTTCATCAAGCATCAAATTCTTGATATTTTGAATCGGAATAATAACACCTTGTTTACCTGTAAGGCCTTTTATCTTACACACTTTGAAAAATCCTTCGATTTTTTCATTAGCCCCACCAATCGGCTGAATCTGTCCTCTTTGATTCACAGAGCCAGTTACAGCTATTCCTTGATTTATAGGTTTTCCAGATAAACTGGATAACAGTGCATATAATTCTGTGCTCGAAGCACTATCACCTTCAATTCCACCATAAAGCTGCTCAAATACAATGCTTGCTGATAATGCTAGAGGTTTATCCGATGCGTATTTATATCCCATATATCCAGTTAAAATCATCACACCTTTATCGTGTATGTTTCCGCTAATCCTTGCTTCTCTTTCAATATTTACAATTCCAGCCTTTCCTCTATAAGCAGAAACCGTTATCTTTGATGGTTTTCCAAAAGAATATTGCCCTGTGCCCATAACAGCAAGTCCATTGATTTCCCCTACTTTTTCACCATCGACATCTAATAAATAATCACCAGATTCTATCATCTCAAAAATCATTTCTTCGACTTTATTAGTCCTTTGATTTATTTCATAAAGAGTTTTTTCAATATGCTTCTCCGTTACCAAAGAATCCCCAAAAATACTAGCCCACTTATCAGCTTCAAAGAGAATTCCAACAATTTTATTGAGTCTTGAACTTAGTTTATTTTGATCTTCTGCCAATCTTGAACTATATTCAATTATCTTTGCAACAGCACTTCTATCAAATGATTTAAGCCCTTCTTTTTCACAATGAGTAGCAATAAATCTTGCAAGTCTTTTGATATTATCTTCATCTCTCATCATTTCCAAATCAAAATCCGCCATAATTCTAAAGAGTTTTCTAAATTCTTCATCATATTCATAAAGAAGGCTATATGTATAATAATCACCGATAATAATAATTTTTATGTCTAGTGAAATTGGTTGAGGTTTTATTGTTGAAGTTACAATTGCTCCAACTAATTTTCCTAAACTTTCTATTTGAATTTGTTCTGTTACCAACGATCTCTTGATTGCCTGCCATGCATACGGAAGAGATAAAATATCTCTTGCCTGCAAAACTAGAAATCCTCCATTCGCCTCATGTAATGCACCTGGTTTAATTTGAGTAAAATCGGTTCTCAAAACTCCCATTTCGTTTTGATATTCAACTGCACCAACAAGATTATAATACGTTGGATTACTTTCGAAAATTACTGGAGCTGATTTTTTATTTGAATTATCAATAAAAACATTCACCAAATATCTATTAAAAAAATCTTCATTTGATTTTTGCCCAAGTATTATAAGTGGATTATCTGCTTCTTCTTCATCATCCTTTTTAAATTTATGAATATTCTCAATAACATCTTCAATTATGCTGGATAAATATTTATTCAATTCAGTACTTAAATGAATTTTCATACCGATACTATTGATATGAAATTCAATCGCTTTACGCGCAAAATTTTCATCAAGATTCTTTAACTTCATTGCCAATTTTTCTTCTTCATTTCTTAATTTATTAAAAAAATCCACCGCTTCTACGCTTAAAGCATTAGAATTATTTTTTAATTCCTCATACTGTTTATCAGTAATTGAATGATACTCTTTTTCAGTCATTGGTTCTCCATTACTTTTTAAAGGTACACTAACCAATCCTTGATCATTATGACTGAACATAAATCCATACTTTTCTCCAATTTTATTTAATTCAACAATAATTTCTTGTGTTTTATTATTATATTCACTCATCAGTAAAGTTCGAGCATTTTCATAGTCTCTACTATTGAACACATCCACAATTTGTTTTCTAATAAAATATAAGGCACGTTTTACTAGCTTTGAAAAGGATTCAGCTTCTCCTCTTTGAAGTGATAAAGCTAATGGATTATAAGGATTCTTGAAATTAAAAACATATACCCAATCTTTTGCCATATCCTTTTTAATAGCAACACTATCAGTGATTAATTTGACATAACTATTTCTACCAGTTCCCCAAGCTCCAGAAACGTATATATTGTATCCTTTTTTATCCATTTTAAGTCCGAAATCCATTGCTTTAATAGCTCGATCTTGCCCAATGATCCCTTGCAAAGGAGTTAATTCATCAGTTGTTTCAAAATCTAAATTGTTTACATCACATACTTTATATAATTTATCTTCAGATAAACGAAATTTTTCCATATTCAAGCCCCCTCAATAAGGATGATACCCAAAAAAAATGAATTTAAAAAAAATCGCTGAATCAGCGATTAAAAATTTTATCATAGTATGTTTTTATTATAAACTGAGGTATTACCATCATTCTTTTAATTCTAGAAGGTTGTTTTATTAAACGATAGAACCATTCCAAACCAAAATTAATAAATATTTTAGGCGCTCTTTTTGATAACCCGGCCCATACATCTATGCTGCCTCCTACACCCATGGCAACTTTGACATTAAGAATACTCTTGTTTTTGTAAATCCATTTTTCCTGTTTTGGAGCTCCTAATGCTACAAATAATATATCAGGTTTTTTTTCATTGATTTTATCAATTATATGATATTCTTCTTGCTCGTCAAAATATCCATGATAACTTCCTTTAATCTCTATATTTTTATACATCGATTCAATTCCCTTGATAGCTCCTTCAGCAACTCCCTCACTACCACCAAGAATAAAAATAGAAGAACCTGTACGATTGCAATACTCAAGAATTTTTGTCATGAAATCAATTCCAGCAATTTTTCCAACTATTTCTAACTGATTAATTTTTGAAGCTAAAATCAAACCATAACCATCTGGGATATTCAAATCAGATTCATTCAATATATTTTTAAACTCTTTATCTTTATTTGCTATCATTACCATTTCTGTATTAGGTGTAAATATCATTCTCAATTTATTACCTTTTGAAAATTTAACAAATTTCATAAAGGCTTCATCAAACCCTAATTTGAAAATCTGAACACCCATTATTCGAACTATATTTGTATCCATATTACGGTTTTCCTCTTTCTGACCATTAATTATCATATAATGTGTATTCTCCTTTAACCATTATCCAAGATTCTGATTCGAATACCAATCCTCTTCCATCATCTAATGGACAAATAAGTAAATGATTCTTTGGAATAAGTTCATCCATTCCAATATCATTACCGGAAGTTACATCTGCCAACCCGCCTTTGTCAGTGACAAAAGCCTTCGCTTTACCTGCTCTGAGAATAATTTCAGCACTACTGCCAAGTAATATTATATCTTCTTGATCGACTTTCAACACTTCATAAAGAGAACTGCTTTCTGCTTCTTCACCTTCGCTGTTTTGACCAAGATTTTCTAATCTCATTTCTAAATAACTCAACGTAATCAATGGATCGGAGTCTGTCCCTGGAATAGCATCACTGTAAACAACTGCACCAAAAGATAAAATCGCAACTATAATAAATAGTAATATTTTTTTATTTTTTTTCATTCTTACTATCCTTTCTATATAAACCTAAACTTATATACAATGCTTTATCTACTTCTTTCATCAATTCAAGGGGTAATACACCAATTTTTTGAATTAATCTTTTTTTATCTATTGTTCTTATTTGTTCTGTTAAAACAACCGAATCTCGAATAAGCCCAGCAATTTCTTGATTAATCACAACATGTGTCGGCATATTCGTCTTTGTAACACACGCAGTGATAGCAGCAATAATCACAGTCGGGCTATACTTATTTCCAATATCGTTCTGAATTACAAGAACCGGTCTTGAACCACCTTGTTCTGAACCTATAACAGGATTTAAATCTGCGAGAATAATATCTCCTCTCCTAATCTTCATAATCATTCACCAGATTCATACCTTTTTCATATACAATGAGATTTTCGAAATCTTCTTTTAACCCAATCTCACTATAATTTTGATTGAATTCAGCCATTTCTCTATATCCTTTTTTTAATTCCAGCAAATAATTCTTATTGAACTCATATTTAATTTCATATGCCTTTTGAGCATATCTATCCTTTTCATCAAGTTCTTGTACATATTTCAATGGAAAATTAATAAATTTCACCAATAATTCCCCCAATCACTTTCTTTTATTATACAGTTAATTTTTCGATATAATCTATATATTCTATTTTTTTTCCGTTTTTAATATATACTCTAGGTATTCTTTTACCCATCATACATGTTATTTCATAATTAATCGTACCAATATTATTCGCAACCTCATCTATAGAAATATTTTCACCAAAAAGCTCAACAATATCTCCTTTTTTTATATCTATGCCATCGCCATCCATAACACACTGATCCATGCAAATTCTTCCCAATATCGGTTTTCTTACTCCGTTATAAAATACCATTGCTTTACCTGATAACAATCTTGTCCATCCATCAGCATAGCCCAAAGGCAAAGTCACAACTTTTTTCTTTTTGTCGGCTTTATAAATCAACCCATAGCTGATGCCTTCTCCTATTTCAATTTCCTTAACCAGTGCAGCTCTTGCCTTCAACGACATAACTTGCTTTAATTCAACATTTTTATGATTGACATCATCAGATGGATAGAGTCCATACAGCATGATTCCCGCTCTAACCATATCGTATCTATACTCTGGAAAATCGATGATTCCAGCACTATTCGATACATGTTCAATCGGTATATCAACTCCTAAATCTCTTATTCTTTTCAAAACTGCTTCAAATCTCTCTACTTGCATATGAGTGAAAGTTTTATCCAATTCATCAGCTTTAGCAAAATGAGTATAAATTCCTTCAATATCAAGACCTTTTAAAACTACCGTTTTTTCAATGTTTTCATCTTCAGGTCTAAAACCCAATCGTCCCATTCCAGTATCAATCTTCAGATGAATCTTGATATCCAATTGATTTTCTACTATGTATTCAGCTTGCTCAAAAGTATACACCGTTAAAATAATATGTTTCTCTTCTGCTTTAATAAAATCTTCTTCAAGCGTGTATCCCAATACCAAAATCGGGATATCAGGGTATAGCGCCCTTAATTCTAAAGCTTCAGTAAATGTCGCTACAGCGAATCTATCAGCACCGTTTTCCAACAGTATCTTTCCAATAATTCCAGCACCATGTCCGTATCCATCCGCTTTAATAACCGCTGTTATCAACGCCTCATCTTTTACAAGTTTTTTGACTTCCTGCATATTGTGAGCCAAATAATCTAAATTAATTTCTAACCAAACAGGTCTTGACATACTATTCCCCCTTATTATTTACGCCTATAGCATACGCTATTGCATGTTCTTTTGAATGAGAAAGAGATATTAAAACGTTTTCAATATTTTTTGCTTCAGAAATCGATTTTGCTCCACCTGATAAGACCACATAAGGTTTACCAAGATTGTCTCTAAGTATTTCAATTTCAACCCAGTTGAAATCTCTAATTCCTGTCCCAAAAACTTTTGAAACAGCTTCTTTGCCGGCAAAATTAGCAGCAATAGAAAACACATTATTTTTTCTAGATTTAAATAGTTCTCTTTCTTTTTCAGAAAATATTCTCTCCAAAAATCTATCATTCTTCTCTATAGCTTTTTTTATTCTCTCTATTTCAACAATATCTGTTCCAATACCAATAATCATATTCACACCTACCTAAACGAATTGACAAGTTGTCTAGTATAATCATTTTTGGGATTATCCATAACATCTTCAACTCTTCCCGTTTCGACCAAAACCCCATCTTTCATGACACCTATATGGGTACAGAATTTTCTTGCCAAGTATAAATCATGTGTAATAAATAAATACGTTAAATCCAATTCTTTTCTTAAATCTATTAAAAGATTCATAATTTGACCCTGCATCGAAACATCTAAGGCAGATACTGGTTCATCCAATACTAAAAATTGTGGTTTACTGGCAATTGCCCGGGCAATAATCACTCTTTGCCTCTGTCCCCCGCTTAATTGAAAAGGCAATTTAGTCTTATATTCTTCACTTAATCCAACTTTTCCAAGCAATTCATTTATATTTTTCATTGTATCATATCGAGAGATATCAAGATGAATATTTAATGGTTCCGCCAACAATTCTTCTACTTTTCTTTTAGGATCTAGAGGATTCAATGCCATTTGAAACACAATTTGTATATCTTTTCTTAGTTTAGCCATCTCTTTTTCTTTTATATAGAAAATATTCTGTCCTTTATAACAAACTTCTCCTTCATCAGGAGTCATCAAATTAGTTGCAATTTTACCGAGTGTCGATTTTCCACTACCCGATTCACCTATCAATCCAAAAACGCTTCCCTTTTCAATATCAAAAGTCACATTTTTCAATGCATTGATTCTTTTAGGTTTTTCAAATGGTGATCTCTGAATAATGAATTCCTTTGAAATATTTGAAATCTCAATTAACTTATTCATTAGCATCTGACTCCTTTATATATTTTACGCACCTGACCAGATGATCATTAAATTCTACTAATTCCGGAATTTTTATTTCACATAAGCTGTTTCTTTCAGAACATCTATTTAGAAATGGACATGTGTTTCTAAAATTTAAAGGATTCTCAGGAGTACCTTCCATCGAATAAAATCTCTCTTCATTATTTTCAATCGATTCAACACATTTTATCAATTCAACCGTATATGGATGAAGCGGATTATTTATTACGCCGTCAATTTTACCCTCTTCTAACACTAATCCTCCATACATGACATATACACGATTGGCTAGGTACTTTATGACATCAAAATCATGAGTAATAACAATTATCGATATCCCTTTTTCATGATTGATTTTTTTAAGTAAATCTAAAATATTTTTTTTTAGAGATGCATCAATTGCGCTTGTTGGTTCATCTGCAATAATCAACGGTGGTTCTAAAATAATACTCATTGCAAAAACAACTCTTTGAGCTAGACCTCCACTAAGCTGATATGCATACATATTCATAATTGTTTCAGGATTTTCAATTCCTACATCACTTAAAGCTCGAACGATTTGCTCTAAACTAATTTTTGTCTTATGAATTTTCGAAAGTTCAAAAAACTGCTTCTTTATTGTCTGATACGGATTCAGTGCATCGGATGGATTCTGTGGAATATACGCAATTTCCTTAAATCGTAAATTTGTCATCTCTTTTTCATTCAATTTAGTTATTTCTTGATTTCTAAATAATATTTCGCCACCTTGGATAATGATTTCTTCCTCGTTAATGCGAAAAATTGATTTTACAGTCACCGACTTGCCTGATCCCGATTCCCCAAGTATTCCAATAATTTCATGAGGAGCAACATACAAATCTACCCCTCTCACCACTTCCATAAACTTTCCATCCAATTGAAAACCCAAATTTATATTATTTATATCCAATATATTTTTATTCATATTTCATTCCCCTAATGTGCATTATCAATAATTAAATTTGTGAAAATCTCGCCAAACTCATGAATCGAATATTTCTCATTTCCTTCAGTTTCAAATAGTAGAGTTGTCATACCATTATTTAAATACAAATAGCTATTATTAGAGTTCACAGTTATTCTCTCATCACTAATTATTGAATCCATTTTATTTGTAAATTGATTTGCAAAGGTAAATCCATAATACCTGGTAATAGGTGATAATTCATCAGAAAATTTTATTTTATCAAATCGTCCAGACTCGATTCCTGTCATATCCAAGTACATCATGACATTCTTTTGTGGAGACAATTGATGATCAGAGAAATATTCAACTCCCTCGACTTCATCAGGATAAAATACAAAAATTATTGATTTTTTCAAAACATCTTCGTTTTCTTTTAGTGTCTTTATCATACTAAAATAAAAATTCAAAATTTCATAGCTGTTTTCTTGATTGACAAACCCATAATCCATTCCTACAACAATAAGTTTTTTTGACAAGATCGGATCATTGCCTTCAATATAGCCAATAACGTTTTTCCCTTGTCGATCGTATTTTTCAGAAACTAAATTCAATTCTATTGAAGCTTCCCTATCTTGTAATAAATCTTTATATGAATCTTCTAGAATAATAAGATAATAAGGTTTGTTTTCCGCTACAGTAGATACAATATCTTCAGATGTAGTAACAATTCCCTTTGCACCTTTGTCGACAAAATATTCGATATTGTTTTCTATTGCCTTCATGGTTATTACATCTGAATCCACATATAATAATTTATCATGAATATCTACATTATTCACATCGTAAAATTCTTCAGTGATATCCATTATTTCATAGTGATTTTCTCCAATAAAACCAGTTTTAAAGATTATATCTTTTCCAAATTGCAAACTCTTATTATCTAAAGCAATACTGCTTCCGCTAAAATATATTTTATCAATTCCATCAAATATCTGATAGTAATCTTTTCCCAAAGATTTCACATCGATACTGCTAAAAAACTCTCCTATTATATTGGCAACGTTCAAAGATTCATTAGAACCAACTATAACATTTTCATAATTATATCCACTTTGATTAACTTCAGTATATGTATAATCACTTTTTGCAATATTGAATATAATCGAAACAAGCATAAAAATTCCCAGTAAGATCGAAATGCCGAATGTAATTCTTTGATCTTTAGTTGTTTCAATATTTTTACTAAACAAGCTCTTCACATTACTTATAAATCTTGAATTTTTCTTCTGAAGTTCGATTCTGAGGCCTTCTCCAAAGAGATTAAATGCTAAAACACTAATCACAAAAAACATCGCCGAAGTAAAAACTACCCATGGTGCACTTCTAATAAATTCTTTCGTAGCGCCTAATAAACCTGACCATTCTGGTTCATAAGGTAAATTATAATACGCATATCCAAAGGAACCCGAGTTGCTGATGATTCTGATATTCCCTACAAAAATGCCAAATATACCTAGTTGCATCATTAAAGTCAGAACTCTAGCGATTTCCATAAAAAACAAAACAACAATTTCTGGTAATATATGAGGTAAAACATTTTTGATGGCAATACTCAATTTCCTTTTCCCTATTGCCTTTTCACTAAGAATAAATGTCTCTTCCATAATTCGAGATGAACTTACTAGTACCATATTTCCTATTCTCGCCCATCCTATAAGAGTTAAAGTTATAGCAAATACAAATATTGACTGAATTTTATATAAACTAGTAAAAAAATTCATTTTTAAAAATAAAATTCCGATTAACAGAGGCGGTATTGTTGTCAATACAATATTGAATTGATCAATTAGACTTTTGCTGAATCTTGAACCCATTCCACCCGCCATTCCTAATGGAAGCGCCAATAAAAATCTTAAGATAGTAATACTCAAAGCTAAAACCAAGGTGAGCCTTGTTCCATAAACAACTAAACTCCAAATATCGCGACCAACTTCATCTGACCCAAGCACGTAATTCTCACTTGGCTCAAATGGAGGAGTCATTATCACAAGTTCATTATTTTCATCCATGTACGTGTGTACCAGAGTCATAGAATACGGATTACTATCCGAGAACAAATTCGGAAATAACGCTATTGATAACAATATCAATAATAGCAAACTGCCAAGTATTAAAGAGATATTGATTTTCTTCACGATAATACCTCCCTTTTCGGCAAAATCAACCACAATATCAATCTGCTCAGCCCTGTTATCGTTACAAACAATACTCCTATAGCCAACGCAAACATGATAACAATATATGGATTATTATTATAAGTTAAAATGTTAAACATAATTCCTGGATAGCTGAAAATATACTCCACTAATATTAAATTTGAAAACAACACCATTAAGATTGTTTTCATTGATTGAAGCACTTTAATGATAGACACAAAGACAAATTGTCTAAAATAAACCTTCTTTCTAGGAATTCCTTTATAATAAAGAAATTTCACATACTCTTTTTGTTTTTCTTCTTGAATTGTTACATAGATCAATCTAGAAATATATATTGAAGGTATAATAATGAGAGCCACTATCGGCATAATAACAGTTCTAAGTAAAGTCGGTCCAATCAATTCATTAACCCAATGTATCTTAGAAAGATATATAATTCCCAATAAAGATACTATCGCCACCATAACATCTGGAATAGAATATGCGATAATAGATGTTAATGTTCTAATACTATAATCACTCTTAGCACTGTATGAATCTGAAATACCCTTTAAAATACCAAAAAACAATGACAATACTAAACCTATAGAAATAAGTTTCATACTTTTTATGATATAAATAATTATTTTTTGAAATATTTCGCTTGATGGATTTATTAGTGTTGCAAATAAATTGAGCAAACTAAAATAGGTTCCTCTTAACAGATTATATAAAGAGAAATTGCTGATGTTGATATTACCGAATTTTGTCATGTCGAAATTCTGCGGAATGTTTAAAATCAATGCAATTAATACAAGAGCTCCACCAAACAAAATAAAATATTTATAAATTAAAGCAATTAATGTATAAATTCTAGAATAATAAATTTTTCTGATTAATCGATTTTTTCTATAACTATATAGGTTATTGATATATGTAATTATCAATCCGATAAGTAATACTACAATTGATAAAGCAAATACCCAATCATCGACAAAATCGAGTGGTATATGATTATACAATTCTTTATTAATATATCCTGTCAGTATATTACTCCCATTTCTCATAGACTCTTCTGAGATTATATCAAAAGTATCCTTAGAAGAATTTAAAATCTCGTACATGCTATTATTATGTGTTCCTGTTATCAATACTAAAGGATTATCCAAAGTTGTAAATTTTTTATATTCATCATATGTTGCTATAGGGTCATCACGAAACTCAAAATCAACTCCTATAGTACTAGAATACGTAAAAATCTGATTTGCAATTATCGCCGATTGATTATTGAAATAATCCCAATCAATATGAAGACCCTTACTTTCCTTAAATCCAATATACTCAATAATAATATTTTTATTTCCCGCATATCTTTTATCTAGGATTTCAAAAATATCGGTCGTTGATTTATCACTTACCAATTCGCCATTTAACAACACAATGTTTATATCTTCTTTTGGCATGCTTTTTTGCAATTTAAGAGATTTTGCCAATTCTAGCAAACTAGCTGTTGATGCACCGCCATTAACAGCACTTGGAAAAAAATCGACAATATCATTACCTAAACCCTGTCCGTCAAAATGTGTAATGAAATTATTTGCAATCAACGAATTATCCCCAGGATAACTTATAATAAAACTCGGTACTTCCAATAGTTCATAATCCACATTGATAGATAAACCAACATCATGAACCAATCCTACATACTGATCTCCACCGCTATAAACTGCTAATGAAGATACTTTTTTATAATATTCTTCGTATTGATCATTTTTAGCATTTTCTAATAAATATTTGGCAAAATCAAATGTAATTCTTCCAACAAAAATTTCACTGCCGATTTTATCTTCAATATTCAACCATTTTTTATTCATAAGATTTCTATCAATCTTATTCCCAAAGCCTTCTACATTTGTATAGTAGAGTACTCCTTTGGCTCCATTTTCCAATAAATAATCAATATAATCTTCAGATAAGAATTTTGTTCTAATAACAACAATTCTGTCATCAAGAATTACAGGGTCTACTGCAAAAAGCGCTTCTCCCAGATAAAGAATATCTCCACCAAATTCTATATCTCCATACCTATTATCGATATAAAACTCATAATCTTTATAAAGTAAGAATTCGTCTTCTCCTATTGTAAAAACACTCTTTGAATCTATAATCGGTACAATCTGCTTCACATTTTGAATTTCATATTCTATTGAATTTTCATTTAAATAATTTTCAATATAACTAACAGTTTTTTCATTTCCAATTTCTCCAACCGCTCTTCCCATCAATTCACTTGAGGATAGATCCTCTGCCATATGATAAGCTTCATCATGATTATAATGAGTGAAGTCATAATTATTAAGAGTCTTAAAATAATATAGTCCGGAAATTATTATAATAATAAATACTGTTACTATTACTAATTTAATAATATTTTTCATGAGTCCTCCTTAGAAAAAAAAGCCGGTAGAATCGGCTATTATTTAAACAGGATATGTTATGTCTTCCTTATTAACTAAATCTTCATCAATAGCATATCTCTTAGATTCTCTATATTTGAAATAATTAATTGCAACTTGAGGAAACAAAGCATATGACAATACATCTTCATCTTTTTCGATGTACTGCGATATTTCTTTCTTCAATGATTCCATTTCAAATGGAATCAAATCTGCGGGTCTACAAGTTATTACTTCTTCATTGCCGATTATTTTTTTAACGATTTCGTCTTTAATTTGTACAGTTGGTCTGCCATACATACCCTTTACATAAGATTTTACTTCATTAGGAACGATTTTGTAACGCTCGCCGCCGATAACATTGAAAACTGCCTGCGTTCCAATGATCTGGCTTGTAGGCGTTACCAACGGTGGATATCCTAAATCTTCTCGAACTCTTGGAATCTCCTTTAATACATCTTCAAGCTTATTCAAAGAATTTTGAGTTGTCAATTGCGACACTAGATTTGATAACATTCCTCCTGGTACTTGGTATAAAAGAGTTTGAATATCTACGCCCAATACTTTTGTATTCATAAGACCATTTTTTAAATACTTTTCCCTAAGCGGAGCGAAATATTCAGAAACTAAATTCAACTCTTCCATGTCTATCTTTGTATCGTATTCTGTCCCTTGAAGTGCGGCCACAATTGATTCTGTCGGTGGTTGACTCGTTCCTAGAGCGAAAGGTGAAATCGCAGTATCTATAATATCCGCACCAGCTTCAATCGCTTTCAAATATGTCATACTCGCCAAACCGCTTGTTGCATGAGAATGCACCTGCAACGGCACATTTATTTCACCTTTAATTTTCTTAACCAACTCATATGCCACATACGGAGTCAATAATCCCGACATATCTTTTATAGCGATAGAATCAGCACCCATCGATTCAAATTCTTTTGCGAGTTTAACAAAAGCATCAGTAGTATGCACTGGACTTATGGTGTAAGCAATTGCCGCCTGAGCATGTGCTCCTTCTTTTTTAGTGGTTTCTAGAGCGACTCTTATATTTCTTGGGTCGTTTAAAGCATCGAATATTCTAACAACATCAATACCATTTGCTATTGCTTTCTTAACAAATTCTATCAACACATCGTCTGGATAATGTTTGTATCCTAATATATTCTGACCTCTGAGCAGCATTTGTAATTTTGTGTTTTTTATATGTTTTCTAATTATTCTTAATCTATCCCACGGGTCTTCATTCAAATACCTTAAGCAAGAATCAAATGTTGCACCACCCCACATTTCAAGGGAATGATAGCCTATTTTATCTAACTGCTCTAATATTGGAATCATTTCATCTGTAGTAAGTCTTGTAGCAATTAAAGATTGATGTGCATCTCTTAATACCGTTTCAGTAATTTTAACTTGTGCCATTTCCTTACCTCCCGTATAGCCTAATCAAGTTAATTATACAATATTCTTACAATATTCTGAAAATTATTATATTACGTTTTCTTAATCATCATGCAAATTATATGAACCTTCAATTAGAACGTCTTCTTCATAAAGAAAAAGACGTTCTGATTTATTTAACTCTAAAATATATTTAATTGTTGAAAATCAATATTTATTTCTTCATATATTTTTTAACTTGTTCATTGATTTTTTTTGTTGTAAATCCGAAATGCTCAAAAAGATCTTTATCCTTGCCAGATTCACCGAATCTATCGATACCAATTGCAAGACCTTTTAATCCTACATATTTGTACCATCCCATCGTTGTAAGAGCTTCAATTGAAATTCTATTTTCAACATCAGAAGGCAATACTTGTTCTTTGTATTCATCTGGTTGCTCTTCGAAGTGTCTGAAGCTCATCATGCTGACAACTCTAGCATCGATATCTTGATTAGCTAATTCCTTTGCAGCTTCTACAGCAAGTTGCACTTCTGAACCTGAAGCCATTAAAATCACATCCGGTTTTTCTTTTTTCTCTTTAACAAGAATATAAGCACCGTAATGAGCGGCTTTTGTAACGCCCTCTTGAGAAGGTAAATTTTGTCTAGTTAAAATAAGTGCACTAGGTCCATCGTTTTTAAGAGCCTCGACCCAAGCAATTGCTGTCTCTTTTCCATCTGCCGGTCTAAAGACTTTCAAGTTTGGAATACTTCTAAGCATTGCAACTTGCTCAATAGGTTGATGAGTCGGTCCATCTTCACCAACACCTATACTGTCATGAGTAAATACATAAACTACAGGTATATTCATTAGTGCTGATAATCGTATAGATGGTTTCATATAATCTGCAAAACTTAAGAAAGTTGATCCAAATACTCTAAATCCACCATGAAGTGAAATACCATTTAGAATACCTGCCATAGCATGCTCTCTAATACCGAAGAAAATATTATTTCCTTTTGGATTCTCAACAGTGAAATCACCAGCATTCTTTAAATAAGTTTTCGTTGAACCATTTAAATCCGCTGATCCACCGACAAGATTCGGCACAAATTCAGATATTTTATTTATCATCTTACCGCCGAAGTTTCTAGTTGCATCTGTATCTGCCATTTGATTCCAAAGATTTTCATCTTCTAAAATTTCAGTAGGTAATTCAAACTTATAGAAGCTCTCCCATCTACTAACCAATTCAGAATCAGATTTCTTTGCACTTTCAAATTTTTCTACCCATTTATCATATTCATTCTCTTTTTCAGCAATAATAGTTTTCATATAGTCATATACTTCTTGAGGAACATAAAACTCCGACTCATTATCCCAACCAAAGTTTTTCTTCATTAGTATTGTCTCGTCCTTGCCAAGCGGCGAACCATGTACTGAAGAAGTACCAGCCTTATTAGGACTGCCATACCCGATAATTGTTTTTGCAATGATAATTGACGGTCTATCTGAATCTGCCTTTGCTTCTTTAAGTGCATTCACTATCTCATCATAATCATTACCATCTTCTACATTAAGAACTTGCCAACCATATGCTTCATATCTTTTTCCAACGTCTTCAGTAAACGTAATATTTGTATCTCCATCGATAGTAATATTATTGCTATCATACATTGCAATTAATTTGCCAAGTTTTAAATGTCCCGCTAAAGAAGATGCCTCACTGCTGATTCCTTCCATTAGGTCTCCATCACCTACAATAACATATGTATGATGATCTATTAACTCGCCGCCGAATTCTGCTTCTAATCTTCTTTCAGCCATTGCCATACCAACAGCATTTGAAATACCTTGTCCTAACGGACCAGTTGTCGTTTCAACACCATCTGTCATTCCAAACTCTGGATGCCCAGGTGTTTTTGAACCTAATTGTCTAAAGCTTTTGATATCTTCCATGCTCAAATCATAACCAAAGAAATGTAAAAGTGAATAGTATAGCATTGATCCATGTCCAGCTGAAAGAACAAAACGGTCTCTATCAGCCCATTTTGAATTTTTTGAAGTTCCCTTTAAAAATTCTTTCCATAATGCAAAAGCCATAGTGGCAGTTCCCATAGGTAATCCTGGATGACCAGAATTAGCCTTGTTTATTGCATCTACGGATAAAAATCTTATCGTTTCAATAGTTTTTTTATCTAAAGTGTTCATTTAATACCTCCAAGTAATTTTTGACTGTTTACCTGATTATATAATTAAACTTCATTTTCTTCAATGTATAGTCATGATTATAATCATTAATTTTTGGTATAACTTAATTAAGTGGTGATATTATGAAATTAAACTATGCAATAAGGTTTGCTTACGAAAAACATAAAGGTCAGAAACGAAAGTTGACTAATGAAGAATATTTCTTTCATCCAATAGAGGTTGCTATAACAGTAGCTCAATATTCTGATGATATCGATACAATAATCGCTGCTGTACTTCACGATACTCTTGAAGATACAGATACAACTCCTGAAGAAATAAAAAATATTTTTGGCGATAAAGTCTTAAGTATTGTTTTAGAATGCTCTGAAAAAGATAAAAGCCTTAAATGGAAGGATAGAAAAGATGAGATGCTTAAATCCTATCCACGTTTAAGCAAAGAAGCATTCCTAGTTATTCTTGCTGATAAAATTTGTAATCTCAATAGTATTAAATATTATTATAATAAACACATTTGGGAAAACTTCAACGCCAATGAAGAAAAACAAAAATGGCTCTATACGAAATCTTTAGAGACATTGAAAACTTGTCCTTATGATTATCCAAAACTTATAAAAGAATTTGAAGACTTGGTTTATTCTGTTTTCAGTAGAATCTAGCAATCATAGACAGTAAAAATCCCCCCACTAATATACTGAATCAGTAGGAGGAATATCCATTATCTATTTCTTTTATTCCAAAGAACTTCGGCTACTGGAGTCCATGCTTTGGCCGCATCTTCGCATTTCGCTGTTAAATCTTCAACACTTTCTTCATCAATTGGCTGCGTTGAAACAGCATTTGTTTTATTTACCATATCCCTTAGTTTCTCTGGATTATCAAATAAAGGACAAGGTTTTAAATGGTTTGAATTGAATGGTTGATTTTGTCTATATTGCCTAAACAATGGCGATTTCAAAGCTTCCAGCAAGCTCACATCATGAATGTTAGTATCCGAATAATGTATAAAAGCACACGGCTCTACATCACCGCTGGCATTTATATGAAAATAATTTTTCCCTCCTGCAATACATCCGTTGACGTATTCTCCATCATTCCAAAAATCTAGAACAAAGCATTCCTTTGTCTCTCTAATTTCTCTGACTTTGTGATACATGTACTCACGTTGTTCAGGGGTTGCTATTAAATCTACTACTGCGTCTTTACCAATAGGAATATACGTAAAATACCACCCGAACAAAGCTCCCTTGTCTATCAACATATCAATATATTCATTTGATCCGACAACATCTGTATTATATTTATGATAACAAGTTGAAAAACCGAAAGGTACACCTTCATTTTTAAGTAATGTCATTGCATCCATAACCTTGTTATAAGTGCCTTTTCCCCTTCTCATATCTGTCTCTTCTTCAAATCCTTCTACACTTATAGCTAATGCAAAATTTCCTACTCTGGCTAATTCTTTGGCAAAAACCTCATCAACTAAAGTTCCATTTGTAAAAGATAAAAACATACAATCGTCATGTTTCTCGGCTAATTTAATAATGTCTTTCTTTCGGCTTAAAGGTTCGCCGCCAGAATATATATACATGTAAATTCCTAATTCTTTTCCTTCACTTATAATTCTATCTATTGTTTCAAACGATAAATTATCATGCTTGTCATACTCTGCAGCCCAACACCCTGTGCACTTCAAGTTGCAGGCAGTTGTTGGATCAATTAATATTGCCCAAGGTATATTACAGTCGTGCACTTCCTGCAATTTGTTTTTTTTAGGAATTCCAACCATAATAGAATTTATAAAATAGTTAGTGATAATTTTCTTTCTAGAATTTGGATTCAATTCAGTAAAAAATCTATTGATTAATATATTCCAATTGTTATCAGGATCGCCGCTAATGTTTCTAATTCGCTGTATAACTCGTTTGTCCCTTTCATTAATAGCTATTTTGTCTGCTATATTGAGTAATTTTGGTATGTTTTTTAATGGATCTTTTTCTAAATAATTTATTACTTGTTTCATCGTCCATTGCTTTGTGCCTTCTATCATATTGTCTTCTTACCCTCCATATCGTTTAACTTATTGCTTTTTGGTATATCAAATCACTGTATAACTCTTCTAATTTTCGGAAAACTCTTTTTTCTTCAAATTGTTCAGCAAGTAAAACAGAATTTTGTGAAAATTTCATTTCAATATCTTTATTTCCATATATCTGCTCTAATCTATCTAATATATTTTCTTTATCCATCCTATCAACTAAAAAACCATTTTCTGCATCCTTAACCAATTCGGGAATAGCTAGAGCGTTAGCCCCAAGAACCGGCAAACCACATGCCATGGCTTCCAAAATTACGATGCCGAATGTTTCCATTTCAGATAACGTTACAAACATGTTGGCTGAATTA
>DAOUQP010000121.1 GCA_030625575.1 Eubacteriales bacterium
TATGAAAAAAGGCGATGTTTTATCAACTGCACAGATAGGTGGAATTATGGGTGGGAAAATGACATCTTCAATAATTCCCATGTGTCATAATATTATGATAAATGGATTGAATATAAATTTTGAAATCGACGAGAAAAACAATTCGATTATTATTGAATCTACGGCTAAAACAGATAGTAAGACTGGAATTGAAATGGAAGCACTTACTGCTGTTTCTGTAGCGGCTTTAACGATATACGATATGTGTAAAGCAATAGATCGTTCGATGGAAATTTCAGATATTAAATTGATTGAAAAAAGTGGTGGAAAATCGGGAAAATACGTTTTAGAGGATGAAAAATAATGGCTAGTGTCGTTTCGATAAATATAAGTACTGAAAAAGGGACAATAAAAAAAACAATCGATGAAGGAAATTTCATAGAAAACTTCGGATTGGAAAATGATGCGCATGGTGGAAATTGGCATAGACAAGTATCTTTACTTGCTAAAGAGAGTATCGATAAAATGAGAGATAGGGGTATCGAGCTTAATCCTGGAATATTTGCAGAAAATATCACTACAGAAGGAATTGAGCTATATACATTGCCAGTTGGAACGAAGATAAGAATAGGTGATACGATTCATGAAGTCACCCAGATAGGTAAGACATGTCATGCAGCTTGTGAAATTCGTACAATCATAGGAGATTGCATTATGCCTAGAGAAGGAATTTTTACTAAAGTTCTGAAATCGGGAAAAATTAAACAAGGAAATGATATTGAAATCATAGATAATGAAGCCTGATGAATTCAGGCTTTCATTGTTTTTTTTTGATATTATCGGTATACTGATTCTAGTATATAAGTATGGAGGATTTTATGGATAAGACAATTTTAGAAATACAAAAAATTATAGGAATTGAAAGCGTTTTATTGAATGAGCCTATGAAAAATCATACATCATTTAAAATTGGCGGACCAGCTAGAGCTGTGGTATTACCAAGAAATGTTGAGGAAATTCAAAAAATAATAAAATTATTAGATGAAAACAATATAAAGCATTATATTCTTGGGAATGGAACGAATGTTTTGTTTCCTGATGATGGATATAACGGAATTGTAATTAAAATAGCGAAGCAATTTTCTGATATTCATATTGAAGGAAATGTTGTTTATGCTCAAGCTGGAGCATTGCTGTCAAAAGTGAGTAAATTAGCTGCTAAGGCAACGTTGACTGGTTTGGAGTTTGCATCTGGCATTCCAGGTTCAATAGGCGGAGCGGTGGTTATGAACGCAGGTGCCTATGGTGGCGAGATGAAAGATGTTATTGTCGAAGCTACCACAATAGATCAAAATGGAAATCTCATGGTTTTTAAGAATGGGGAACTGGACTTTGGGTATAGAAGAAGTGTGATAAAAAATAAAGGCTACATTGTTATAAGTGCTAAAATACAAATAGAAAATGGAAATTCTCATGATATTTATGCTTTAATGGACGAACTTGATGAAAAAAGGACAACAAAGCAACCGGTGCATTTACCTAGTGCTGGAAGCACTTTTAAAAGACCTGATGGGTATTATGCAGGTAAACTTATTCAAGATGCTGGTTTAAAAGGATTGGTTCATGGGGGCGCTATGGTTAGTGAATTACATAGTGGGTTTATCGTAAATGTAAATAATGCAACTTACGAAGATGTAATTACTTTAATTGAAATTGTTAGAAAGACAGTCAAGGAGAAATATTCTGTAGATTTAGAACCTGAAGTTAAAATTATTGAGAGGTAATTAGTATGAAGATGACTAAAGATTTTCACACCCATACAATTTACAGTGATGGAAAAGGAACTATTGAGGATAATATCAAAGCTGCAATAAAAAAAGGATTGAAAACCATTGCAATCAGTGATCATGGACCTGGACATTTAGGATTTGGAATAAAGAAAAAAAATATTCAACTAGTAAGAAATGAAATTGACGAACTTAAGTATAAATATCCTGAGATAGAAATTCTTTATGCTATTGAGGCAAATATTCTAGGTTTGGATGGAACGATTGATGTTTATGATGAGTATAAAGATTATTATGATTTGATTCTATGTGGTTATCACTTTGGATCTAATCCAAAGAAATTATTTAGAGATGGAGAGATTCATCTTTTAAATTTTCTTTATAAATTTACTAAAGCTTTTGAAAAAAGAACAAAATTATTAAATACAGAGTCGGTATGCCGTGCTATTGAAAATAATAAAATAGATATATTAACTCATCCAGGTGCAAAAGGGCCAGTAGATATACTTCGAATAGCTAAAGCTGCTGAGAAGAAAGGGACTTTGCTGGAAATAAATAATTCGCATGGACATTTAACGGAAGATGAGATAAAAATATGTATGACGACAGATGTTGGATTTGTTATTGGTTCGGATGCACACAGGCCAAAAAATGTCGGTGGATTTGAAATTGCACTAAAAAAAGCAAAAAATGTCGGTTTAGATCTTAAACGTATAGTCAATATAAGTGAGGAATGATTATGAAAGTATTAATTGTTACTGGATTAGCTGGAGCGGGGAAAAGTTCGGTCATAAAGAGTTTAGAAGACATCGGATATTATTGTATCGATAATTTACCGCCTAATTTAATGAGAGATTTCATTAAGATTAGTTCTCGTGCTGATGAGAAAATTAATAGTATAGCTTTTGGGATAGATTTAAGAACAGGTAAATTATTTGATGAAATGGAAAACTCCATAATAGAAATCAAAAAAAATGTAGACAGAGTGGAGATTCTGTATTTAGAAGCTAGTGATGAAGCTATACGTAATAGATACAAAGAAAGTAGAAGAAGTCATCCATATAGCAGCGATGGAACATTAATCGATGGAATTAAACTTGAAAGAGATAAACTTAAAGATATTCGAGAGAAAGCAGATTATATTATTGATACAAGTAATATGAACATCCATCAACTGAGAGATCGAATTAAAAAAACATTCCAAGCGAAAACTGCTTCAAAATTAAAGATAATATTAGAGTCATTTGGATTTAAAAAAGGAATTCCTCTTGATGTTGATATGCTATTTGATCTGCGATTTTTACCAAATCCATTTTATATTGAAGAATTAAGTGATAAAACGGGTCTTAATAAAAAAGTTAGAGATTATGTGATGAGTTTTTCTGAAAGCGCAATAATGATGCAGAAGATGACAGATATGATAGAATTCTTGATTCCTCAGTTCGAACAAGAGGGAAAAAATGAAATAATTATCGGGATAGGATGCACTGGTGGAAACCATCGAAGTGTTACCTTTGCATTCTTGATAGAGGAGTATTTAAAAAGCAAAGAGTGCAATGTGACATCTATTCATAGAGATATGAGAAGGTAGGTTTAAAATGGAAGATGCAAAAATTGTTGTAATAGGTGGAGGAACGGGGCTTTCTATTATTTTAAGGGGTTTAAAAAAGATTTCGTCCAACATTACTGCGATAGTAACTGTTGCAGACGATGGTGGAGGATCAGGTGTTTTAAGAGAAGATTTAGGAATGTTGCCACCAGGCGATATTCGCGCTTGCCTTATAGCGCTTTCTGATGTGGAGCCGATTCTAGAGGAACTTTTTAATTATAGATTTGAAAATGGCAATTTAAAAGGACAGTCATTTGGAAATTTGATGATTGCAGCTATGGTAGGCATTTCTAAAGATTTCAATGATGCAGTTTTAAAAGTAGGAGAAATCATTGCGATTAATGGGAGAGTGCTACCAGTAACAATTGAGAATGTTCATTTAATGGCAAAACTCGAAAATGGTCTTTATGTTAAGGGTGAATCAAAAATTCCTTATGAAGTTTTAAAAAACAAGTCAAGAATTGAATCGATTGATATAATTCCTGTGCGGCCAGACCCTACAGATGGAGTTTTAGAAGCGATAGAGGAAGCGGACTTGATAATTGTCGGGCCGGGTAGTTTATATACAAGTATTATCCCAAATTTACTTGTAAACAATATGGTCGACACCATAAAAAAAAGTCGTGGAAAAGTAGCTTATATTTCAAACTTGATGACACAACCGGGTGAGACGGATAATTATACCTTGAGAGAGCATTTAAAGGTGATTGAAGATCATTTGGGTGAGAATATTTTTGATTATATATTTGCAAATAATGAAAATTTAGACAAAGAGACTAAAGATAAATACAAATTTGAGAAATCTATGCAAATTAAAATTGAAAATAAAGATAGACAGTTTTTAAATAAAAGAGAGATTGAATTGATCGAAGGTAAATATTTTGAAATAGTAAAACATTATTGTAGACATGATGTTGAAACTTTAGCTGCTAATATACAGAAAAAAATTTTGCAATACCTATAAAAATGTAATATACTGATATTGCGAAATATTTGTAAGTGTTAAAATAAATTTGTAAAAGGAGGATTTTATGGCTAAGAGAATACCAGAACCATACAAGATTAAAATGGTTGAACCTTTGAGAATGATTTCAAAAGAGGAAAGAGCGAAAAAGCTAGAAGAAGCAGGTTATAATCCTTTTTCACTAAAAGCAGAGGATGTTTATATTGATCTTCTTACCGACAGTGGAACAGGTGCTATGAGCGATAGACAGTGGGCTGCTTTAATGATGGGTGATGAATCTTATGCAGGTAGTAGAAGCTTTTACAAACTTGAAGAAGTAGTTCGGGATATTACTGGATATAAATTTGTTATTCCTACTCATCAGGGACGTGGAGCTGAACAAGTGATTTTCCCGAATATCATTAAAAAGCAAGGTGATTATGTTATTTCAAATATGCATTTCGACACTACAAAAGCTCATGTTGAATTGGCTGGTGGTAGAGCTATTAATGTAATTGATGAAAAAGCATTTAACACTGAGTTATATGATGATTTTAAAGGAGATTTCGACTTAGTAAAATTAGAAGAAACAATCAATGAAGTTAAAGCTGAAAATATTGCGGCTATAGTTATGACAGTTACTTGTAATTCAGCTGGTGGACAGCCGGTTTCAATGGCTAACATGAAGAGTGTAAGTGAAATTGCAAAAAAATACGGCATTAGAGTATTTATAGATGCTGCAAGATATGCTGAAAATTCATATTTCATCAAAGAAAGAGAAGAAGGATATGCTGATAAATCTATCATAGAAATTTCTAGAGAAATGTACGGATTGGCAGATGGCGTAATGATGTCTGCTAAGAAAGACGGCCTTGTAAACATGGGTGGGTTTATTGGAATTAAAGATGATGAAGATTTATTTCAAGCGGCTAGATCTTATTGTGTAGCTATGGAAGGATTCCCGACATACGGTGGATTATCGGGAAGAGACATGGAAGCTCTTGCTATTGGCTTGATGGAAGCTTTAGAGTATGATTATCAAAATCATCGAATTGGACAGATAAAATATTTAGGCGATCGTTTAAGAGAAGGCGGAGTGCCAATTCAATATCCTACAGGAGGACATGCGGTATTTGTTGACTGTAAGAAAATTTGCCCGCATATTCCGTTCAATCAATTTCCTGCACAAGCAGTATGTAATGCAGTTTACCTTGAATCTGGAGTAAGAGCTGTTGAAATTGGATCGTTTTTATTAGGAAGAGACCCTGACACTGGTGAAGATCTTGAATCACCACTAGAGTTTATGAGACTTACAATTCCAAGAAGAGTGTACACTGATACACATATGGACGTTGTAGCAGATGCGGTTATTGCTGTTCATAAAGAAGCTAGTAAGTTAAAAGGATTGACTTTTGATTATGAGCCTAAGGTTTTAAGACATTTTACTGCAAAACTTAAGCCAATAGAATAGATACTGATTAAGCATGAGAATCTTATGATTTTCATGCTTTTTTTATTTTTTTGAATTACAGTTGACTTTTGATATTAGAGGAGTACAATAACAAAGGTTTGTATAGAACAATTATAAGGGGTGAAGCCGATGGAGAGTAATCATTTAATTATTGCTATAGCGATTTTTTCTTTAACCTATATGGTTATTATTTCAGAAAAAATGCATAGAACGTCTATTGCGATGTTCGGAGCAGC
>DAOUQP010000024.1 GCA_030625575.1 Eubacteriales bacterium
GGCTATCTGCATGCTGATTTTAATGATCTCATCCTCATTCAACGGTTCATTTTTATTTCTAATATATTTTTTTAAAGTTATTCCATCGATATATTCCATTACAATATAACGGATTTCTCCTTCTATTCCAACATCAAATATGTTTACAATATTCGGATGGTTGAGTTGTGCTGCAGACTTTGATTCATGATCGAATTTAGTAATGAAATCATCATCATCATTGAATTGGCTCTTTAATATTTTAACGGCTACAAAACGTTGCAAGACATGACATTTAGCTTTATAAACATCAGCCATACCGCCTTCACCGACTTTTTCAATAAGTTCATATCGTTGACTGAGTAATTTACCAATCATCGTTTTAACTCCCTTTCTACATCAAATTTTACACAGATAATACTTATATTATCTTTTCCACCTTTAACATTTGCTGTTTCAATAATTTTCTTTACAATATTTTCTGGTTGTTGAATTGAATTGACAATGTTTTTTAACTCTTCGTCATTAATCAAGTCAGTCACACCGTCACTCGTCATAATCAAGTAATCCCCATGATCGAATTTTTCAGAATAAATCGCGGGAATTATAGTATCTTTTGTTCCCAATGCTTTTATTAGTATATGATTTTGGGGATGATTTAGAGCTTCATCTTTTTTTATGTTTCCGTTTCTTTGCAATTGTTCGACAAGTGTATGATCTTCAGTTATCTGAACGATATCTTTTTCTGTAATTCTATATGCCCTAGTATCGCCGACATGAATAATTTTCACTGTATCAGTATCAATATGGGTAGCAGTAAAAGTAGTGCCCATACCTTTGTAATCTTTGTTTTTTAAAGATGCTTCATAAACAAAATTATTACAATAAGAAATGGCATTCAACATTTCAACAGCACTAAACTCATTTTTGGACTCAAGAAAATCAACAAAGGATTCCACTGCCATTTTACTCGCAACTTCACCTGCATTATGTCCTCCCATTCCGTCTGCAATAATAAAAATTCTATGATTTTCATCAAAATAAACAGAATCTTCATTGTTTTTTCTCAAAAGCCCCTTATCTGTCCCTAAATAATATCTCATAAGTACCTCCAAAATATTATATCTTTTTAAGTCGGCATACAAAAAATCCATCCATATTATGGCGATTAGGAAGAATTCTTAAATATTTCCCATCTATAAATTCAGCTGGAACATTCTCCATTGCATCAATAACAAATTCAGAATGTGTTTCTAAAAAAATCTCGATAATTTCATCGTTTTCTTTTTTATCAATTGTACAAGTACTATAAACAAGCACTCCACCTATTTTAACATATTTTGCAGCATTATTAATCATTATTAACTGAATTTTACTTAAGCTGTCTATATCTTCCATCTTGCGATGCCATTTTATATCGGGTTTTCTTCTTATAATTCCAAGTCCGGAACAAGGAGCATCAAGCAATACCCTATCGTAAGCGTTTATCGACTCATCATCCAACACGCTCGCATCTTTTAATTCCAATTTCACAGATTTCAATTCTAAACGATCAATATTTTCTTTTATCTTATAAAGCTTTTCATAAGAAATATCTCTTGATATCACTTCTCCAGCATCTTGCATCAATTGTGCAATATGCGTTGATTTACCACCAGGAGCTGCGCACATATCAAGAATTTTCTCTCCTTTTTCTGGTGAAAGCGCATATCCTACAAGAATGCTGCTGAGGTCTTGAACAACAAAATTCCCATTTTTAAATAATTTCGTGTTGAATAAATCCACATGATTAATAGACTCGATAATAATAGCCTCCGACAAATATTCAGAAGGTTTTGCATCGACGCCCAAGTTTATCAATTTTTTCAAAAGATCATCTCTTGAAATTTTCAAAGTGTTTGTTCGTATAGATAAATACGGCATGGCGTTGTTGCTCTTTAGCAACTGCTTTGTTTCTTCAATGCCGAATTCATTTATCCAGCGTTCCACCATCCATTTCGGATGAGAATAGACTATTGAAAGTTTTGATATATCGTCTTGTTCTTTTTTATCGAAATCATCAATTATTTTTTCATGATTATTCACAAAATTTCTAAGCAACCCATTCGTATATTTGACAAGCTGATAATTCGACTTTTTCATCAGCTTTATCGCCTCGTCCACCGTTGCATAAGAAGGAACGCTATCCATGTAGAGTATCTCATATATAGATAATCTTAATATGTTTTTATCGTTTTCTCTAAGTTTTTTCAGTTTTATCTTGGATTGAGAAGCTATTAGTGTATCTATATATAATAGGTTTTCAACAACACCATTGACAACCCTGTATAAATAGCCTTGGTTTTCTTTATCGATTTTAATGCTTTCTTTAGTCAAGACTTCGTTCATATATTCTTTTTTATATGTAATAGCCGTCAAAGCATTGACGGCTATTTTTCTCACATTGATTTTATTCATTTTATCTCCTACTATTTCTTAATAGAATCAATCTTAAAAGTTGCCCCGCCGATACAGCTGTTGCCGCTACATATGTCATGGCTGCAGCATTCAAAACCTTTTTCGATTGAACGATTTCATCCTCATAAACTAAATTCAAATCTTCTAAATTCGCTATCGCTCTAGAGCTCGCGTTGAATTCAACAGGCAGTGTAACGATTTGAAACAACAACGCTAAAGAGTAAAACAATATGCCTAATTCGATAAGGTGCAGCATATCGAATATAACACCTGCAAAAACAAGTATCATTACATATTTAGAACCAAAAGAAGCAACCGGTGCTAAAAACGATCTGAAATTGAGTGGAACATAGCCTTCATCATGTTGAATCGCATGGCCTACTTCATGCGCTCCAACGCTTACAGAGGCTATAGACGCATTAGAGTACACGGCATCAGAAAGTCTCACCACTCGAGTTCTAGGGTCGTAATGATCAGATAATTTCCCGCCGATTCTTTCAATTTTGACATCCTGTAAACCATGAGCATCCAAGATTCTCCTAGCTGCATCATAACCCGTTATCCCTTTTGCGCTTGATACTCTTAAATATTTGTTAAAAGTTTTAGAAACCATTGTCTGTGCATATATAGCAAACGCTATCAAAGGCAATAAAAAAATAAAACTCATATTATCACTCTCCCAATTTTACTCCATTTTCAATTTTATATCCTAATGCGAATTTATCAATACTCATTCTTTTTCCTCCAGGAAGTTGAATTTCCTGAATATTCAACACTTTATCGCCAGTTTGAACCAACAAACCATTTTTATCAAAATTCACAACAACGCCAGCTTCTTTATCCGACTCGATATCTTCAATTGTCGCCTTGAATATTTTTAGCCTCTTTTCATCTAAAGATGTATATGCAACAGGCCAAGGATTGTATCCTCTAATTAAATTATATATGTTGGCAGAAGAATCTTTCCAATCAATCTTCGCCATTTCTTTTTTTATTATCGGAGCATATGTCACCTTATCATTATCTTGTGGTAAAGGTTTAATATCATCGATATTATCCAATGTATCTTTTAAAACCTCTACTCCAAGCATCATCAAAATATCATGCAATTCACTTGCATTCATTTCGTCGTCAATCTTCACTGTCTTTTTAATAAGCATATCTCCTGAATCAAGACCGATGTCCATTTTCATAGTTGTAACGCCGGTTTCCTTGAATCCTCTTACAATTGCAGTGTTGATAGGTGATGCACCTCTTAATTCCGGCAATAAGCTAGCATGTACATTGATACACCCGTATGAAGGCATTTCCAAAATCTCACGACTAAGTATTTGTCCATACGCAACGACTACTATGAGTTCCGAGCTTAGATCCCTCAAAATCTGAATATTTTCATTCGTTTTGATTTTTTCAGGTTGGAAAACCGGAATATCATAATTGCTTGCAAATTCTTTAATGGGAGGAGGTGATAATTTTTTTCCCCTACCTTTTGGGCGATCGGGTTGTGTGAAAATCCCAACAACTTCATGGTTCTCAATCAAGTATTTTAGTGTAGGGACTGAAAAATCCGGAGTGCCCATAAATACTATTTTCATTCTTCCTCATCCTTTATTTCCACTTTATCGATAAATAAAACTCCATTCAAATGATCGATTTCATGAGATAAAGCTCTAGCCAGCAACCCTTCTCCAATAATTTCAAAAGATTCTCCAGATAAATCTTGAGCCTTCACTTTTGCAATATGCGGTCTTCTTACGTAACCGGTAACATTCGGAACGCTTAAGCATCCTTCTATTTCAAATTGTTCTCCCTCTTCATAAATGATTTCAGGGTTGATTAAAACTTTTGGACCGCTACCGTCATATACATCTATGACAGTCATCCTTTTAAGAATGCCGATTTGGGGAGCGGCAAGTCCAACTCCATCCTCTTGATACATGGTTTCTATCATATCATCAGCAAGCTCTTTTAATTTATCATCAAATTTTTTTACTTCTTTCGAAACTTTTCTTAGTACTGGATCATCATCGATCCTAACATTTCTTAGTGCCATTATAAACCTCCTATATTAAAGAAACCGGGTCTACATCTACAGAGATAAAGACAGATTGTTTCTTTACTTTTTTTGATATATTACTTATTATACCTTTTATATAACTTTGGTCAACTTCAAGTAATTTTATCACGATTTGATACCTATATAAGTTTTTCGCCTTCTCAAGTATAGCTGGCCCAGGTCCAATAATATCTGCATTCGAGCTGCCAAGCAACCTTTTCAATTCTTTTGCAATTCCATAAGAGTACTTATTCGCCTCAATATCATTTTGAGAAGATATTATGATATTTATAAGTTTATAAAAAGGTGGATACTTCATTTCTTTCCTGATACTCAGTTCATAATCAATATACATTCTATAATCATGTTGCAGTGCCGAGAGTATGGCATAGTGATCCGGAGAATACGTTTGAATGACAACCTCACCCTTTGATTCACCTCTACCGCTACGCCCCATCGCCTGCGTCAACAATTGATATGTCACTTCACTGGAATTATAATTGGGAACATTTAAATTAATATCAGCTGCTAAAATACCTACCAATGTGACATTCTTGAAATCATGCCCTTTTGCCACAATTTGTGTTCCTAAAACAACATTATATACATTGTTTCTAATATCCTCATATGCTTCATTCAATGCATTTTTTCTGCTCATCGAAAGACTGTCCATACGAATAACCTTGCAATTACTAAATTTCTTGATAATCAGTTCTTCGATTTTTTCAGTTCCTATGCCGAAGTATTTGAAATACTTGCTTGAACAAGTCGGACATTCTTTTGGAATCGAGGTTTTATAACCACAAACCTTGCACTCGCCATAATGTCCTTTTTTATGATAGATAAGCGGTATGTCGCAATGTGGACATTTCATTACATGACCGCACTCGCGGCATGAAATAAATGAAGAATACCCCTTTTTATTGATAAATAATATCACCTGTTCATTTCTATCTATCCGCTGCTGTATTTTCAATTCCAAAACACGACTAAAAATCGATTTATTGCCGTTTTTAAGTTCTTCTCGCATATCCACTAGATAACCTTCAGGCATATCTTGATTATTTGCGCGCTTGGAAAGATAAATATACTGCATTGATTCTGTAAAACTTTTATGATAAGTTTCTACGGAAGGTGTTGCGCTTCCAAAAACAACAGGTGCTTTATGATATTCACCCCGTAAAACCGCCACATGTTTCGCGTTATAGTTCGGCTGTGTATCCGATTTATAACTACCCGAATGTTCTTCATCGATAACAATCAACCCTATTTTTTCAGCAGGAGTGAAAACTGCACTTCTCGCTCCGATTATTATCTTTAGATCACCGTATTTAATTCTCAACCACTCATCCATTTTTTCACTACTTGACATTTTACTATGGTAAAACGCAACCAATTGCCCAAAACGTTCGATAAATCTTTGGGCCATTTGTGGAACTAGTGAAATTTCCGGCACAAGTATTAAAATCGATTCACCTTTTTTCAACACTTCTTCCGCCAAGTGCATATATATCTCGGTCTTTCCACTTCCGGTTACACCATGCAGTAAAAACGATTGATATTCATCATTGTCTATATATTTTTTAATCGAATCAAAGGCACTCTGTTGTTCTTCTGTAAGATCATGCCTCATTCCATTTTTTTCATGTTCTAATCTATGAACATTTTCTCTGTAAGCTTTCCTATATTCAATTTCAAATACACCTTTATCGACCAATCCATTAATAGTTCCTGAAGGAACATCTATATTTTTTGAATCGATGATTTTCTCCGATGATGTTAAAAATTGATTCAAGATTTTTTTTTGATTGACTGCATTTGGTCTGGTTTTACTTATGAAACTTTCAAGCTCGGTTTTATCAATCATCAATTTTATATATTTAGTTGATTTCTCATTATTTTTCTTTTTATATCTTACCTTTTGTATTACCTTGCCTTCGTCGATAAGCGTACCTAAAGACACTTTATTATCATCAACCGATTGTTTTATTTCTTCGCTTTCGTAAATATATTCAGTTTCTATGGACAACTGCGCTCCAGTTGGAATAGCCGAACGTAAAAACCATGAATAATTAGATAAATAATAGTCTTTTAATTCTTTCACCAATTCAACAGTTTCATGATTCAAATCGTAATCTTCATCAAATAATGCATGTACGCTTTTATATTTAGGATTATATTTATCATTTACTTGAAAAACGACAGCTTCTTGAACCTTGTTTCCATTGCCAAAAGGAACCAACACCCTCGATCCTACATGAATCATCGGCTCGATCGAGTCTTTCACATTATATGAATATTGTCTATCTGTTTGCTTGACTGTCTTTAACAACACAACATCAACTTGCATGATTCACCTCAAAATAAATAGAGTAGCTTCCTACTCTATTTTAACATACTAACGATTCTTTTTATGATTTCTTTAGCTATTTCTTCCTTGCTTCTTATATCGATTTTCTCTATCTGATTATCCTTCATGACAAGATAAACTTCATTTTTATCTGATTTAAAACCGATAACCGGGTTGGAAACATCATTTGCTACGATTAAGTCTGCATTTTTTCTAATCAGTTTATCTTTAGCATTTTCTAAAACATCATTTGTCTCTGCGGCAAAACCTATAAGTAATTTATCACCTTTAATTTTACCTAGTTCAAATAGAATATCTTTTGTTCGTTCGAATTCAATATTCAGACCAGCTGCCGTTTTTTTAATTTTTTCATTTGCGAATTGTTTTGGTTTATAATCCAATACCGCTGCTGATTTAACGATAACATCTGCCCATTCAAAATAATCCATCACTTTTTCATACATTTCCTGCGCCGTTTCTACATGTTCGACATTTACGCCAAATGGAGACGACAATTCAACAGGACCACTTATCAGTGTTACATTTGCTCCATACCTTCTAGCTATTTTTGCAATGGCATATCCCATTTTTCCTGAAGAATTATTTGAAATGTAACGAACAGGATCTATTCTTTCCAAAGTCGGTCCAGCTGTAACCAAAACGTTCTTACCTTGTAAAAGTTCTTTTTTTTCAACAATTTCAAGAATTGCTTCCACAATAAGTTCAGGTTCTGCCAATTTACCAAAACCAACATCGCCGCATGCCAAACGTCCGGCAGATGGATTGATAAAACTCATTCCCAATCCTTTTAACTTATCCATATTTTCTTGAACAATAACGTTTTCATACATTTTTGAGTTCATGGCAGGCGCTATTAAAATCGGCGCTTCTGTAGCCATTATAGTCGTAGACAGCATATCATCTGCAATCCCATTTGCAATCTTGCCGATAATATTGGCAGTTGCAGGTATTACACAAAAAATATCTGCTTTTTTAGCTAATTGTATATGTTCGATATCGGCATTGATATACTCGTTAAACATATTATGAACTACAGGTCTACCCGACATAGATTGAAATGTCAGAGGTTTTATAAACTCCTGAGCATTCTTTGTCATAATGACATCAACTTCAAAATTGAGTTTTTTTAATCTACTGATGACATCTAAAGCTTTGTATATCGCGATACCACCGGTAACTCCTAAAACAACATTTTTACCTTTATACATATAATCACCTTATTTACAGTTTATACATTTTACTTTGCCTTCAAAAATTTCTTTTGCGGCTATTGAAACAGGCTTCGTAATACTTTCTTGCTCTTCATATTGTTCGCTCTCAAGAATCTGTCTTGCTCTTATAGAAGTTGCAGCAATTAACGAATAACGATCTTCGATTATTTCAAGTAATTGATCGATTGATGGATTTACCATTATAATTCCTCCTCATATGTTTTCAATAAATTTTTAACATTAGCCATAACACGGCATTTTTCTGCTTTAATTATAGATTTAAACGACTTGATAGAGTCTTCTAAAACATCATTAATAATGAAATAGTCGTACTTTTCCATATAGCTGATTTCATGAAAAGCACTTAACATCCTTTTCTTTAAAGTCTCATCTGTTTCAGATCCTCTTTCAATTATCCTGTTCTTAAGTTCCGCCATTGTCGGAGGTAGAATAAAAATGAAAATCCCTTCAGGATAATTCTTTTTCACTTGAATTGCTCCTTGTATATCTATCTCTAATAATATGGTCTCTCCTTTTTCCACTGCTTCCAAAACTAGTTTTTTTGGAGTCCCATAAAAATTATCATATACTTCTGCATACTCTAGAAATTCATCATTTTCTATCATATCCATAAATTTTTCTTTTGTTTTAAAATAATAATTGACACCTTCTATTTCTTTATTACGAGGTGCTCTAGTTGTAACAGATACAGAAAGTTTGAAATCGTTATCATTTTTAGATATTTCGCGTATTATTGTACCTTTACCAGCTCCCGATGGACCACTAACAACAAAAAGATTGCCCTTTTTATGCATAATTTCTCCCCTTATTCGATGTTTTGTATCTGTTCTCTTATTTTTTCCAACTCGCTTTTAATTTCTACAACATAATTAGAAATATCAAAATCAGGTGATTTTGAACCGATTGTATTTACCTCACGATTGACCTCTTGTAAAAGAAAATCTAGTTTTCTTCCTACAGGTTCATCAATAATCAACAAATCATTCAATTGAGAAAAATGCGAATCCAATCTTACGATTTCTTCATTGATATCTTTTTTATCAGCAAAGACTGCTACTTCCATGTTGAGTCTTTCCTCATCGTAATCTTCAATTTGATCCAATAGCTCTGTAATTCTAAGATGCATTTTCTCTTTATATTTTACAGAGATTTCAGGTGCGATTTTTCTTATTTCTTCTAAAACAATATTTATTCTATCAGTTTTCTCTATTATATCAAGTTTTAATTTTTCGCCTTCACGCTGCCTCATGCCAATAAGACCATTCACCGCCATGTTTAAAGCTTCTTTAATAGTAATTACAGCTTCTTCTTCATCGAGTTCTTTATCTTCGACTATTAAAATATCTTGGTTTCTCAAGAGTTTGCCAAGGTCTACTTTATCTTTAAGCTCAAATCTATCGATTATCTGCTGATATGCTTCAACATAACGCTCTAAAAGTGGAAAATCAGGAGTAATTGTTACATCTTCTCTTTCAGATTTTGCGATGTTTATAAAAACATCAACTTTGCCTCTACTAATTCTAGACTTGATGATATCCTTGATCATTTCTTCAAATGGGTTGAATTTTCTTGGTAATCTAATATTTATATCTAAATATCTATTGTTGACACTTTTCATTTCAATATTTAGTTTGAAATCTTCATTTTGCGCATTTCCCTGTCCATAACCCGTCATACTGTTAATCATGTTTTTCCTCCTAGACTGTTCCTTCAAATGCTATTATCGCATTACCTTCTAAAAATACAGTTTCATCTTCTTCTATTATAACCTTAAGTGTACCGCCAGGTGCATTAATTTTAACTTTATTTTTCAATTTCTTTAGTTTATATAAACTAAATGCAGCTGCCAAAGAACCCGTGCCGCAGGCCAATGTATTTCCGGCGCCTCTTTCCCATGTATCTATGTTGATCTCATCATCACTGACGATCTGAACAAAATTCACATTGGTGCCCTTGCTGAAGATCTCATTCTTTTCCAATAAAGGTCCATATTCTAGAAGTACACCCTTATCCAAAACATCCACTTCAATTGTTAAATGGGGAACTCCCATCAATATATAACTTCCATTAAAAACCTTGTCTCCAATCTCTATTCGCTGATTGAAAAAGCACTTTTCAAATTCAGAATCGTATTCCGGCTTTCCCATTGCAATGCGCACATCGCTATCATTGACAATCTCAGCATGAACTTCACCTGATAAAGTATATAGATTAAAACTCCTGCAGTCAACTAAACCTTTTTTATATGCGAACATCGCCAGACATCTAGCGCCGTTTCCACACATTTCGCCGACAGAACCATCTGCATTGTAATAACTCATTTTGACTCCATCTATTTTATCTGATTCTGCAACCATAAATCCATCTGCACCGACGGAATAATGTCTTTCACATAATGTCGCGGCCATGCTTGAATAATCTATTTCCGTACTACCTTCAATGATAACAAAATCGTTACCAGCTCCATGCATTTTAGTAAAATTCATAGTCAGTCTCCTTTTTTGTATATTTTATCATAATTATTGTAGTTATTTTGGTTTTTTACCTTTAAAATCATTTTCAAATTTCAGGTATGCTTTTTTATGATATAATTGATGAGCTGAGGTGATAAAATGGCTTACGATGGAATAGTGTTAGCACAAGTAATAAAAGAACTGAAAGAAAAAATTATCGGTCTCAAGGTTGATAAAATCTTTCAACCAGAGAAAGATGAAATAAATATTTTGTTTAGAAATAAAAACAGGTTGAAGTTATCGATAAATTCTTCAATGCCCTATATGACTTTAACCAATCAAAAAAAATCCAATCCCCCCACTCCGCCTAATTTTTTAATAGTTTTAAGAAAATATCTTTCTGGAGCGATTTTAAAAGATATCGAGCAGGTAGGAATGGATAGAGTCGTCAGGTTTTCTTTTGTTTCTAGAAACGAACTTGGTGATGTGTTGGATTTTGACCTTATCTATGAACTTATGGGTAAACACTCTAACTTGATCTTGGTCAATGATGAAGATGTCATTATCGATAGTTTAAAAAGAGTTCCTCCTTTCATGAGTCATGTAAGGCAGATTCTTCCCAATATCAAATTCAAGTTGATAGAGAATTCTCAATTGAATATTATTGATATAGATTATAAAGCATTCAAGTCAAAGGTTTCTGCTGAAGACGAGAAAATATTTAAGGTTCTTTATCAATCTTTTCAAGGTCTAAGCCCCGCTTTTTCAAAGGAAATCCTTTATAGGTGCCAGATTGAAAAAAATATGATTGCAGGCGATCTTTCTGATTTAGAGCTGATTTGTATCTATGATACGATTTTAAAACTAGAATATAATGAAAACTTCATTTTCTTGGATTCAGATGGATTATTCAAGGATTTCCATGTTATCGGGCTTTCGCGATATGATTCTCACATCAATAAAAATTCAACTTTGGAATTAATTGATGACTTTTATAAAATGAGAGACATCCAAATCCACATTAGACAGAAATCCACTGATTTAAGAAAACTTATAGATACAAGAATAAAGAGAATTGAAAACAAATTGGAAAATCTATATTTAGATATGAATTCGTCCTTAGAGGCTGATGAGTATATGCTAAAGGGTGAACTCATCATTTCAAATCTACATCAGATTAAAAAAGGTATGGAAAATGTCGACTTGATCAACTATTACACAAATGAAAATATCATAATTAAATTGGATACGACTAAAACTCCGCAGGAAAATTCTCAAATTTATTATAAAAAATACAATAAGATGAAAACCGCAAAATTATATTTAGAAACTGAAATTAAAAAGGCAAAAGAGGAACTTGAATATTTATACTCGATTACTACATCGATAGAAAATACTGTTGATGACATCAATCTTGAACTGATTAAAGAGGAACTTATATCTGAAGGATATTTAAAAAGTAAAGGTTTCAAAAAACCTAAAAAGCTCATATCGAAACCACATGAATTTAAATCAGAATCTGGTTTTATGATTTCTGTAGGTAAAAACAACAAAGAAAACGATATGCTTACTTTCAAAAAATCAAGCAATAGCGATATATGGTTGCATGTCAAGGATATTCCCGGCTCACACGTTATAATATCAACCAAGGGTAAAGATGTAGATGATGAAACTCTTTTGTTAGCGGGTCAATTAGCAGCTTATTACAGCAAAGCTAGACTCTCGTCGAATGTTCCTGTCGATTATACTGAAGTCAGACATGTAAAAAAACCAAGTGGTGCTAAACCTGGTTTTGTCAATTACTTTCATCAACATACTTTATATGTAACTCCTGATGAAGAAAAATTATTAAACTTTAAAGTATAAGGATATTAAAGGAAACTGTTTTCAGTTTCCTTTAATTATTATTCTATAATATTTATATTACAAAGTTAGGCACATCAGTTAACCCAACCAACTAGATATTTCGATAAATCCATTTAATTGCTTCTACTGTATCCGTGAATTCAATATCATTTGCATAAAAATATATTTCTCTATATGCATCCCATAATTTCATTAGCGCATCTGAATCTTCAACAGTAAGAGGAAATCGATACTTCCACTCTGATAAAACCATTTCACATCAGCGTTATTGCTTCTTCAATTTTATATAGCATATATTTGTAACATTAGCTCTTAAAAAATCACATTCCGTCAGTGTACATGTTTCATATGATGATTGGTTTATAAAATTCATTCATTTTTTCTAACTTTTGAGGGGTTTGGGAGAATCCCATCAATCAATCTGTTTAACAATTTGAAGCTTGCTAGATTGTGTCAAAACTCCACCTTTTCAAAGATTAATTGACACCGCTCTTAAAAGTATATTATTTCTCTAAACATCACAAAAAATTCAACGTACAGACTTTATATTCTCACCTACAATACCAGATAATCTCGGAAAGTTGCTCAATTTTACTTCTGTAATAACCAATGTTGCCATTATATAAGTTATTAAACCTTCGAATTATTTTACAATCTAAAGCCGAAAAGTCCCTTTCTTTAGCTGTGGGGAGAATGTCAAGTAGATACCATATCTTAACTTGTAAGCAGGTCACCCGTTTTACGGGTGTCATAACTTTTCTAAATTGGACCCCTCCAAATTATTTAGATTGGATATTTTCAGATTTTTCTCTCTATGATAAGATTACATAAATTAAGGAGGTCGAAAATATGAATTTAACATTTGAAAATACAAAAAAATAACTGATTGGCGAATACACTAGATTCAACACTCCATACGGAGAGAGAATCATGACTTACGGGGACTATACTGCATCAGGTAGAAGCCTTCACTTCATTGAAGAATATATGAACCAACTACAGAAATTATATGCCAACTCACATACAGAAGACAGTGTGACAGGACTTACGATGACTGAGCTTCTCCATAAAGCAGAGAAAAAAATCAAGGACATGTTCAACGCAAAAGATCATTATATAATCCCTACAAACAACGGTGCGACTGGAGCAATCGTAAAACTCAGTGAAATCCTTGGAATCTACATGGAGCCTGTTCTTAGAAGCAAAATCGAGGATTATATCGCTCAAAGCAACGAAATCAACAACCTGAACGAAATGTTCAAAAACAACAGACCTGTAGTATTCATAGGACCTTACGAGCATCACTCGAATGAGCTCATCTGGAAGGAAAGTATTGCAGAAGTTGTAGTTATCGACTTGAGCGAAGACGGTAAGATAGACGTAGAGGATTTAAAGAATAAGATAGCAAATCCTGCGTATGCAGACAGAGTGAAATTCGGTTCTTTTTCAGCATCATCGAATATCACAGGAATCAAATCTGATATCTACGAGATAGCCAAGGTAATGCATGCCAACGGAGGCTACGTGGCTTTCGACTTTGCAGCAAGCGGACCATATGTGGAAATAGACATGTACAAGGATGACGAATCGCATTTCGATGCCGTCTATCTATCACCACATAAATTCATAGGAGGACCTGGTTCAAGCGGAATCCTTTTGATAAGCAAGAACCTCTATAATCACGACTTGCCACCTACAGTTGCAGGCGGTGGAACAGTTGACTACGTAAGCAGTTTCGTTTACGAGTTTACGGCTAATGTAGAAGACAGAGAAAAAGCAGGTACACCGGGAATACTGCAAGTCATCAGAGCTGCACTCGCTATAGAAATAAAAGAAGAACTCGGAATCAAGAACATCGAAGAAATAGAACACAAATATATGAAACGAGTATTCGACCGTCTTAACAAAACCGACAAAGTCGATATTCTCGGATCACATGATCCAGCTGCAAGAGTCAGCATCATGTCATTCAACATTAAGCATGGCGATGGTTACTTGAATCCTAGATTCATAGCAAGAGTTTTCAACGACCTCTTCGGTCTACAATCAAGAGCAGGCTGTTCATGCGCAGGTCCTTATGGACACAGACTGTTGAACATCGACAGAACTACATCTGAAAAATATAGAGTTGTAGTAAAGAATGGAACTACATCTCTGAAACCAGGCTGGGTAAGAGTCAACTTCCACTTCACGATGACCGAGGCAGAAGTGGACTTCATAATGGATGCAATCGAATTCATAGCTGAATATGGATACCTGTTCCTCGACGAATACAAAATCGATATTCATTCAGGTCTTTGGTCTCACATGACTTACAAAGAGGACTTGAGTTTGGTGGACAACTTCGGAATCAAAGCCAGTCTTGATTTCATCGGAAAAGACGTCGAAAGAGAATATGAAGATAAGGAAGTTCTATACAAGAACTACTTGGATGAAGCAAAGAAGATTGCAGACAATCTGAAAGAGAATTTCACTGAAAATTATGCTTCATTCCCTAAAGACGAAGAAAACGAACTTAAGTGGTTCGAATTCAAACATAGAGCTTAATTAGTAATAAAACGGTTTGGAAAACATCTTCCAAACCGTTTTGATTTTTAACTAATTTCACTTCTTGATACCCCGCACCGTAGCATTAAAATCAAATAAAGAGAATCAACCCAAATGATCAATTCCCTATATTACACTTCTCAATTATTCACACGACACCAATTATCCCTTCATTTACAAATGTTAATTTGTTGATGCCTGGACCCTTGGGTTTCCAATTTTAAACGCAGTCTTTATACCCCATTTGTATACATCTTCTAATTATTTTTAAGGTATTGCTACTGCTTTGACCATTATTTCCATACCATGAAGACCTAAAATAGCTGTATCGTCAATTATGATTTTCAAACCTATATCGCAAGTACTTCCACTCGCCAAAACTCTAGGTAACTTTTTCCATGTACCATTAGCAGTTTGCCATCCGTTACCTCCATCACCCATTGATTGATTAGTTTTAATTGTTACACCAGCAGGAATATCTTTAATTTTAATATAAAGTTCTATTTTTTCTGCTGATCTGTTTTGAATAGCGAACAATCCTGTATTGGAAGCACCTCCATTCCACCATTCATAGATGCTGTTCTTTTGGAGACCATAATTCATATCTCCTCCAAACCAAGGGTTATTTCCACGTCCAAATTCAAACACCAAATTACCATCTTCAACATAAGATGTTTGGTCCAAATTACCTATTCCGCCAAGTGGGTTTAAAGCCAACAGAGCAACATTGGTATTGCTGATTTTTAGTTCTGCCGCATTGGATATCGTTGCTGTATTATAGGCCATTGACGCCATTAGCGTTGCCACACAAAGCAGTACGATAACAATCAATAAACTCTTTCTCATCTTGATTCCTCCCAATTCTTTATATTTAGGCAATTACCTATAATTAAATTATAAAGAAATCTCACAATTTATCATCACACACAAGTGCACAGAATACTTCAATGAGTGCCATTTTATTGGTAGTACTAAGTGCTATTTATTCTTATACTTATGTGCAATTGAATTTTTCTACAGATAAAATACTATATAATTAAGGAGGTGTTTTTTTTGCGTAAGTTATCCAAAGTAATCGATATCCTTTTATACATGATTGTTGGCGTTGTAATCACTGCAGCGATAACTTCAGCACTGTGGGATGCTCCTGTACTTCTTTCTGCTGTACGTTCAAACAGCATGAGCCCTTTGTTTAAAAGAGGTGATATGTTGCTGATTCAGCGTATAACTGAAAAAGATTCTATTGAAATCAATGATATTGTCATCTTCAAATCTACAGAAGGACATTATGCTGAAAGCGGCTATATCGTTCACCGTATTATCGGTGGAAATCAAAACGATGGCTACATCACTAAAGGGGATGCCAACGATTTTTCCGATCAGGATTTAGGAGAAATGCCTCTTCTCAAGAAAGAATGGATTTATAATAAAGTTCTAGTGTTTCACAATCGTCCACTTAAGATTCCCTTGATTGGTTATTTGCCACTTCGGTTTGAACATATTCATACTAATCTCTATATCATTCCTATGATTACTATTATTCTGGCTTTTGTTCTAGGCTTCAGTGAATTTTTCAGCAATAAAAAAAGAAAAAAGAAAAAAAAGAGTGGATTCGAACTACACCTTATTTATTTCTTCAGTGGACTCACTATTATCATCATCATAGCTACATCCATGCTCACCATTTCACAGCGTCTCAAATTTCCTTATGAGGTTTCAAATACCCCTGGTGTACTGCTCGAAAGTCGCATAGGTATTCTTACACTTGGTGATGAGATACAAATTCCATTGTCTGAACTCTCCAATAAGGGATTTTTTCCTATTATTGCGACAATCACTTCAGACGATGATCAGATTACTTTCAGTCATGATCTTCTGCTTTTGAATCCTAAAAACAGCGTAAAGACCGAGATGCATGTGAAAGCCTCAAAAATTGGAATTTATAATAGTACTATACATGTTTCCATCTTTTATCCATTCTTACCGAAAGGAATCATTCAGCGTTTAGCTTTAAAAAGTTATTTTATGACTGTTCTTATCGTTTCTTTAGTCCCTGGTCTTCCATTGATGTTATATCCTATCTTAAATAAACAGATGCGCAAGAAAATGACAAAAAAAAACCGACAATTCTATCGTCGATTGAGAGGTTCATTTCATATCTGATTCTCTCTCTGAATAGACTATCGATTGTGCATATAAAGCAACTTTCGTCCGGTCAGCCAACTCCAGTTTCGATAGGATTTGGCTGACATGTTTTTTTACCGTATCTATACTGATAAACAGATTATGGGCAATATCTTTATTGCATTTTCCCTTTCCAAGTTCAAACAGGACTTCTTGCTCTCTGTTGGTCAACAATTCTGACCACTCTATCTGATTTGAAGTGTTAATGAAATGGTCCAAAATAGCGGGATCATAATACTTTCTTCCTCTAATCACAAGTTTCATGGCGTAAAGAAGCTCTTCAGGAAGAGCTTCTTTAGAAACATACCCCATCGCTCCAAGTTTTTTTGCCCTTTCAAAATAAGCTTTATTCATCATGGAAGTCAGTATGATGAATTTACACTGAATACCTTCAGATATATTTTTTTCAATTATTTCCAGTCCGTTTTCATTCCCCAAACGAATATCGAGCAAAGCAATATCAGGATGTCTCTCTTTGATTACACTGAGGGCATCTTCAACATTACCTGCTTCTCCAATGATTTCGATATCGGATTCTAACGACAGTACCGAAACCAACCCTTTTAGGACTAGCGGATGATCATCAATCAAAATTATTTTCATAGAGCTAAGCTCCTTCTACATTCTCATTTAATCGTTTGATGGGAATAGCAACTGAAATATCTGTCCCCTTTCCATCATAACTTGATATTTCTATTCTTCCATCATAGAGATTGACCAAATTCTTCATATTTGTAATACCAAGTCCTCCCCGATTATCATTATCGATTGTATCGACTTCGAATCCGGTTCCATTATCTTCAATCGACAGGTCAACCATATCATTCTCGATAGCTAAGTTGATACTGACTCTTTGACATCCGCTATGCCGGACAGCATTGCTACAAGCTTCGCGGATAATTCGATTGATTGCTTTCATGAGTTGGATGGACAGGATGCTCTCATTTCCATGAATGCTGAATTCGATTGTGATACCATTAAGCTTGGCGATACTGTCTAAAAATGACTTAGTTGATGTCTGCAGATGTTTTTCACCTTTCTTCTTTGAACTCAGTTTATATATAGAATTTTTTAGTTCTTGTCCAGCGATATTTGAAGAGGTTTTTATTTCTATAAGATATTCTTTCAATTCAGCCTTAGTTATGTCATCCCATCTTCCGATAACCCCATGAACACCATAAAAAATACTGAAAATTCTTTGTGACACGTTGTCATGAATCTCATCGGCGATACGATTCTGTTCTTCTATCACCGCTAATAGCTCTTCGCTTTCTTCCAAGTTGAATCGTTCTAAAAGCACAGCTGAAAGATCGGATATAAATTCTAGAAATTTGATATTAAGCTCTTCTTCATCATTGCTGGCACATTTATTTTTTTGTATGGCAATCATTCCAAAATAAGTTGAAAAAAAGACCATCGGAAGAACATAATATTCTTTTGAAGATAAATTGATTGTATAGATTCTCTTGCCTTTGCTCTTATTAAACCAATTTATTTTGAATTCTGAAATCAATTCTTGCTGATCTGTTTTATCCATGTTATCACTTGATATTATCAGCTCATTCTTCTCACTTGAATGGGGCATCCAAAAAAGACTACACTCACTTTTTGTTAACTTAGCAGTATAATCTACTAATATTTCCAATAATTTTTCTTTGCTGTTATGATTGTTGAATGTTTCCACCATTTCATAGAGTGCCATGATGTATTCAATAGATTTTTGCTTTTCTCTATTAGCTAATTCCAACTCTTTCGCTAATTTCGAAAAAAGTTGCAACAATAAGAGAATCAGCATAAAAACGAGTATCAGATTCGAATTGTCGTTGAAAATTTCAAAGATACCACTGTTTTGTGGATTGAAGAGAATATAGGTCACCATCGCTCCTGAGAGGATATAAAAAATCAGATTGAACCAACTAAAATAGTAGGGTAAAAAACAAGTTGCCACCAGTATAGGATTCAAGGCATACCATATGAATGGACTCACAAGTCCACCAGTTGGTATCAATATGCCAGCGATTCCCACCGTTTCGATCAATATGATTTTTTTTAACATTTTCTGATTCTCTTTCATTCGTATGTATAAATCAGTAATCAACTTTGATGAGATAATCAAAGATACAATGACCATCATCTTGAAAAACAGCACATTATCGTCTCTGCCACTCAAATAAACACCTGATGTCAATGCCAATGATATATAGCGGTAGATATAGATAATTTTTATCTCTTTTGAGATAGTTTTGGATTTAATTAATTTTTCAAGTAATCGATTGAAAAATAATTTTATTTCTTTCATCATATCTACTCACTTTCAATAGAAGTTTCATAGTAATAAGTACAAGTTGGTCCAACTATATAATAATAAGCCCTATTTTTTAAACAATCTTCATATTTCAATATAGTTTCTTCTTTTTTCTCTGCAAGATTTATGAGATTTTTCAATTTTTTCACATCTATATGAATCATAGTTTGCAAATCGATTTTTTTATCGATCGAAATAATAATGTCTTTATTTTTTTTCTCGATCGAATCTTTTTCTTTGGCCTTCTCTCTTTTTACCTTAAATCGCTCATAAATGCCAATAACGATTAATACGGCAGAAATCAAGGCTATGCTTCCAAATAAATATCTTGCCAAAGGAATCCTCATTTTTATATTGAAAATGCTGAATGCCATGGCTACACTTTTATCTTTTTCGATGATCTTGCTCTCCACAAGCGAGAGCCCTTTCGATTCTCCGAGATATCTAAGATACTGCCCTGTTATTTCAAATACAATTTCCTGTCTATTATCAATTTCATAGAGAAAATTCTTTTCATCGTCGTAAACCTTTCCTTTGACTTCAGGTATGATTACCAGAAGATAATTCGATCTCGCAAATGTTTCCGTTTCGACGAGATTGAGAAAATTATAAATTTCTTTTGTGTCAATACTTATCCTTTCATTCAATAATTCATGTGTAATTCCCTCTGAATTGATGTTCTTTTGTGGAATCAGCGGAAATGCTCTTTTCCACATGTTCTCGGATTCCAGGCGATAAGTGACTGCACTCATGCCAACGACACTTACAGGATTCACCGCATCAATAGTATCATCTATAGTTATTATAAGTGCTTCAGCAAGACTGTTGAAAATAACTTGATCAGCCTCTACCTCTCCACCAGAGGGGTAAAGAACACTCTCCAAAGCGACAATGGTGTAGTTGAATCGTGTTGTTTCTTCTATCGTATTTACTTTCACTTTTTCTTCAATCACGACTGGCATTTGTAGTGCTCGCACCGCTAGAATAGCTGAGATGACACCAACTAAAATGATTGCCATAAACAAAAGACCTCTGTATTTCTTGTTTATTCTTTGGATTAGTCTCTCCTCTCTTATCTTCATCTATATCCTCCATTTGATTTATTGAATTCCTATAAGTTTTTCTTAGTATTTTCGAATCACATCTTGATCAAACATATTGAAATATAATACCTCTTCATCAATTGATTCTTAAAAATCCCCTTCTGTAGTTCTCAGATCAATCACTTCTTCTTGTATTGAAACAATAGTCTGTACTTCAAGATTTATCTGTTTTTGGATTTGTGCCGAACCACCGTCCCAACTTGCATAAATCACGACGTTAATCACACAATTCTCAGCCGCATCATCAATCTCCAATACAACCTCTTTTGATTCGCCTTGGTGTATAATCATGTTACCGCTTCTTACGAAAACAAAATTCTTTTCATCCTGATTATCTTCTAAAAACACTCTAACCTCAATATCCTGATTTATGTTGTTCGTGATGGTGAAGTTATTGAAGTCCAGTTCCATATTTGATTCGCTTTCAGTGACTAAATCAAAATTGGGAACACCCGGTTCAACTTCATCAAAAAGTGTTATCTTATTTTTATCAACGACATTATTTATGGCTTTCAATGTTATATTCTCAGGAATACCGATAAGGGCATTTTCTGAAGAATAGATACCCAACTCGGATAAATTCTGAATGTACACAACCGAATAACTTTTTACCTGCAATAATAGACCCAGTGAAGTCAGCAATAAACCTAGAAGAAGTAATTTCCTTATTACTCTCATAATGCCCCCTCCTCTCTTTTATATGTAAAAAAACTTAATTGCAATTAATCCGCTGACTAAGAATTCTGTTTATTCACCAAAAAAAATAAAAAACCAGATATATTTTATTATAACTGGTCGGTTGCACCACTAACTCCATATGTTCTAGGTGCCCATACAATGAACATATATCATCGTTTCCTAAATGAAAATATATTAAAAAATCAAACTCTCTTTCTCAGTTTATTCATTGATATTTTTACAACAAAAGCATGCTTGGTAAATTCTGCTTAGCATATATTTTTTACCCTTAATGATTATCTTTAAACATCTTTATCTTGTAGCACTGTACCATCGAACATGAATAGAAATGGATTAATCCTGTCTATGGTAAATAAGCATTGATAAGTGTCTTTATCTGATTGTTCTCAATATACACTCTAAATAAATTGTGGTATCTATTAATATATTCTGCCAAGTCATCTTGCCTTATACTATAATAGACATTCGTTCCATCAATCAAAATATATATTTTCATATCATCACTATATGAATATTCAACAATCTGTTCATTTTCATTCACTATTTCGAACATAACCTCATCAATAGGTTGATCATAATTTATCCATATTACATCATCAATCCCTATGCCCTTGTCAGATGGATATAAATAAGCCAGCATACATGAATCATTATTTAATGGGGTTAAAAGTAAAGGCATCAAGATATTTTTATCCCCATATTCTAGTATTTCAACTGGAAATATAGAATCTGAACTCCTAACTCTCTCAATATCAATTTGTGGATCATTCTCCCCCAGATACTTAAAAAATTCTTCTCTTTTTGAGTTTATATCATTACATACTTCACTAAGTTCTGATTCTTCAACTTCCGATATTTTATCCTTTTCCTCATGAATTTATTCAAAATCAGACTCTGTTTTTTCTGAATCAAATTTTTCATAATTATCAACTGTAGGATTAGCTTTGATATATTCTATCGCTTCCATTGAACTATTCACAATATCTTCATCCTCGCTGTTGTCTTCTAAAATTCTTAATGCATCCAGTGCTATACTCATTTTCCCAAGTCTTGCGGCTTCAATCCCAATCAAAATCGTATCCTTGGATTTATTTAAATCAATCATCGATTTTATATCATTATAACTAGACTTCAGAGCATAATCACATATACGATTATTGCCAAACCGGCCATAATTTGAAACTATCACAGCAACCGACTCTTCTCCTCCCAATAGTCCCAACGCATAGATGCCACTCTTATAATTGGCTTCATTATCTGTCGTTCTTACAATATCACCATACTTAACTGCATACTCTAAAGGATCTACACCATCATACTTTGCCAATTCTATCATCGCATGTCTGATTGTAAGATCATCATAATACTCGAAATTATTCAACGCGTTGTCGACAGCCTCTTTGAAATTAGGATCCCCAGTTCTGTTCATAGCTGTAAGTGCAGCGCTTCTTACCTTCGATGGTGTGTTTATATAATTAAATATCTCAAGTAAGATAGATTCACCACTATCATCATTTGAATACGTCCACATCTCATGAAGCGACAGTAATGCATATCTTCTGATATCTTCACTTTCTTCCTTATCTGCGCCTATCGATAGCTTAAGATAATTAATCCTCTCTTTTTCTGCATCGTAAAAATCAGAGCAGTCTACAGCATCTAAAATAAAACTTCGATACACGCCATCATATCTTTTATTAGATATTACACTCATCAGCATATCCAATTCTTCGATAACAATTTTATCTTCAATGTATACAGCTAGGAACATTCCAGCACTGTTGATTCTGCTTTCTTCTCCAAGTTCTGCACCTGTTTCCAGCAGCTCTTTTAAATTCAATGATGACATATACTCTTCTAAACCATCAATATCGTTTTCATTGAACAATTCATCAATCTT
>DAOUQP010000137.1 GCA_030625575.1 Eubacteriales bacterium
GTTACTTCTTTTTAATTTCTACATTAGATTACTTTTTAAATTTTATTAAAGCTTCTGCAAAAGATATGTTATTAATTGTATTTGGTAGTCAAATAGTTATTGATATAATTATTTATATATTAAAGGGAGTTTTTAAATATACTTTTACACATAAACAAATACTATATGTAAACGCAATAGTTTTAACAATAATAACATATATATTATCAAGTTATGAAAATATACTATAATCAAAATAATACTCTAAAAATAGAAAAGTTTAGAAACCATATATGCTGAAAATATCAGTTGTATTTTGCTCTATATAACAGTGTTATTATTTTTAATAAAGGCATAGAAAAAGAGAGTATGAATTCAAATGAACACTCTCTTTACTGAATATTGTGGTTTTTAAGTTGACTTCATTGAACTATCTGTTGAATATGACACCAAACGCACTTCTAACAGAAGTGACCTCATAAAGCTCCATTTCCTTCAGCGCTTTTGAATTCTCAATTGAATTTTTAGGAATCAAGGCCTTCTTGAATCCCATCCTTTTCGCCTCCAAGAGACGCTTCTCAATCTGTGGTACAACTCTTATTTCGCCAAGCAATCCAACCTCTCCAATAATCACCCAATCTTTGGATACTTTCTTATTCAGAAAGCTTGAAGCGATGCTCGATATGATTGCAAGATCCATAGCCGGCTCGTTTATGTGAATTCCCCCAACAACATTCACGTAAATATCCTCATTTGACAACACCATTCCAAGTTTCTTCTCAAGTACGGCAATCATCATCACTATCTTATTGTAGTCGGTTCCCACACCCATTCTTCTTGGTGTGGCAAATCCTGAATTAGATGCCAGACTTTGAACTTCGACCAATAGCGGTCTAGTTCCCTCAACACTAGGAAAAATCACGCTACCTGGCTCGTCGAGGTTTGCATTCTGCAGAAATATCTCAGAAGGATTGCTAACTTCAAGTAATCCTTTTGAAGTCATTTCAAACAATCCAACTTCATTTGTTGAACCAAACCTATTTTTCACACTTCTTAAAATTCTATATAAGCTATTCTTTTCTCCCTCAAAGTACAGAACAGTATCTACCATGTGTTCCAATACTTTCGGTCCGGCAATAGCTCCGCTTTTAGTTACATGCCCTACAATAAAAGTTGCAATTCCTCTTTCCTTGGCAACTTTCATCAAAACATTAGTAACCTCTCTTACTTGCGATACACTTCCTGCCGCAGAAGAAATATCATCGCTAGACATTGTTTGAATCGAATCTACTATTACAACACTTGGTTTGATTGTATCAATCGCAGATAGAATATTAATTAGATTTGTCTCTGAAAGAAGATAAATATTTTCACTCTCAATATCCAATCGCCGCGCTCTAAGTTTTATCTGCCTCATAGATTCTTCACCAGATATATACAAAACAGCTTTATTTTTTGAAGTATTTTGTGTCATCTGCAGTAAAAGAGTTGATTTCCCAATACCCGGATCTCCTCCGACTAGAATCAGCGACCCTTGTACAATCCCCCCGCCTAGAACATTATCTAGTTCAACAATCTCTGTTTTCAATCTGTTTTCATAAGATAAATCAATTTCATCGAGTTTTTTAATATTGATTATTCCAGCAGGAATATTTTTATGCTTTTCTTCGTATTCTTCAACAAAGGTATCCCACTCACCACACTCTGGGCACTTCCCCAGCCATTTAACACTTGTGTTGCCACAATTTTGACACACGTACATTATTTTCTTTTTTGCCATATAATCACCACTTACAATTTAATACTTCTATTTTAACAAAAAAACAGGAACCATTAAAGAATGGTTCCATAATTATTAATTAATCTTCTTCTTTTGTTTCTGCAATGATTTTAATTGCTAATTGCATCGGTACTTCTTCATAACGGTCAAATGTCATTTTAAAGAACCCTTTTGCCTGAGTCATCGATCTTAAATCTGTGGAATAAGATAAAATCTCAGATTGAGGTGCTTCTGCTATAACCTTTTGGTAACCTTTTTCATCTGGCTCCATACCTAAGATACGACCACGTCTCTTATTCATATCACCCATTATATCACCCATAAACTCATCAGGAATCACAATCTCAAGATGCATTAATGGTTCCAATAAAACCGTATGGGCTTCTTTCATACCTTTTTTAAACGCCATCGAAGCAGCCATTTTAAATGCCATTTCACTAGAATCTACCGGGTGATATGATCCATCAAGCAAAGTAGCTTTAAGATTCACCACATGAAATCCTGCTAAAACTCCTTTATCAAGACAATCTTCCAATCCTTTTTCAACTGCAGGAATATAGTTCCTAGGAACAGAACCACCGAATACTTTTTCTTCAAAGATAAACGATTCAGTTGATGGTTCAAATTTAATATGAACATCTCCATATTGCCCAGCACCACCTGATTGTTTCTTATACTTTCCTTGAACTGTTGCCGTTCCTTTAATTGTCTCACGATAAGCAATTTTGAGTTCATCAAGAACAACTTCAACACCATATATTTTTTTAAGCTTATTGACTAATACATCTATCTGCATTATTCCTTGAGTGCCTATTAACAATTGTTTTGTTTCTTTATTTCTTTCAATTACAAATGATGGATCTTCATCATTTAACTTTGTTAAAGATGATCCTATTTTTTCTTCGTCGCCTTGTGATTTTGGTTCAATCGCTTTAAAAAGTGCCGCAGGTGGGAATTTTATTCCCGGATATTGAATTTGATTATTCTTATCACAAAGAGTATCCCCAGTATGAGCATATTGTAATTTTGCCGTTGCACCAATGTCCCCTGCAACAATTTCACTAGCTTCCACTTGATTCTTACCTCTCAATAAGAAAATTGAAGAAATTTTTTCGGTTTCATCTCTATTTGGATTATAAACTTCCTTATCTTTTTTCACTTTACCTGAATAAACTTTAAACAACGAAATTTTTCCAACAAACGGGTCAACAATAGTTTTGAATATCAACGCGCTAAAAGGTCCGTTTTCATCAACTTTTTGAATCTTAACCTCACCAGTTTTAGGATCAGTTCCTTCATATTCTCCATCATTCATATCTTTTGGAGTAGGCATGTAATCATAAATCATGTTGAGAAGTGTATGGATACCAACCTGTTTTTCTGCAGAACCAATCAACACCGGTACAATATCACCTGCTAATACACCTTTTCTTAAACCATTATGAATTTCTTCATTTGTAAACTCTTCACCTTCAAAGAATTTCTCCATTAATTCGTCGTCGCTTTCGGCAACTGATTCAATCAACATATCTCTAACCGGTTTTATCTTAGCATCCATTTCTGGAGGAATTGGAACATCAACGCATTTATTATCTTTAGCTTCACGACCTATCATGTCAACAACATTTATAAAACCTTTAAAATCATCACTTTCACCTAGTGGAATAGCAAAAGGTGCAACTTTTTTACCAAATTTATCTTTTAATTCTCTAATTACTTTTACATAATTAACATTCTCTTTATCCATTTTATTTACGAAAATTATTCTAGGCATATTTCTTTTTTCACAATAAGTCCAGGCTTTCTCAGTTCCAACTTCAATACCAGAGGATGCATCTACTAGAACAACAGCCCCACCAGCAACTCTTAATGCTCCAAAAACATCACCAACAAAATCAAAATATCCTGGATTATCCAACAAATTGTATTTTGAACCATTCCATTCAACAGGAATAACTGATGTTCCTAGTGAAAAACCTCTTGAAATTTCTTCTTTATCAAAATCTGATACTGTGTTTCCATCAGTTACATTTCCCATTCTCTTAGTTTGTCCTAAAACATAAAGAATTGATTCAACTAAAGTAGTCTTTCCACTACTACCGTGTCCAAGTAATGCAACATTTCTTATTTTATCGAATTTGTAAGTATTCATAGTGTTCCTCCTCTAAATTATTTCGTCCATCCTATAAATAAGAGTATTCGATATAACTCACGCGAATCCTCTTATTTATTTGAATTTTCTAATAACTATTATATCAAAAAAATAGCTATGCTAAAAGCACAACTATTTCTCTTTATTTTTAATTTGTTCAATAAAATCTATAACCTTATCCTTTATCAAATCTCTAGTCACTCTAAATCCCTCAACCGGTCCACCCGAAGGATCATCTAGTCCCCAATCTTCCTCATGATTATTTGCAACAAAAGGACAGACAACACCACATCCCATTGTAATCAAGTAATCTACTTCAACAGGAATATCTGTAACTAACTTCGGCTTATGATGACTGATGTCAATTCCAACTTCTTTCATGACTTCAACAGCTTTTGGTTTAACTTCAGGATACTCTTCAGTTCCACCTGAGTAGACCTCTAAAATATCAGAACCTAAATAATTCGCCCAACCTTCCGCCATTTGAGAGCGACAAGAATTATGAGTACATACAAACGCTACAACTTTTTTCTTCATGACAATACCTCTCGTCATTTCTTTTGATTTTATATCGCAATAGTCGTTTTCAAAGTGATTACTATGCGCTTTAACCCATTCAAGTTCAATATAACGATTTAAGCAGAGTTTTTCTAGATGCTTCCACCTATCGATATTCTTTGCTTTTGTTCCATTTGCCGTAGTCCAGTTATTCCGTTTCCAGTGGACAATCCACTCAGTAATTCCTTTTCTCACATACTGTGAATCTGTAACGATTCTGACATCGCCTTTAATAAGCTCCAATGCCTTTATAACAGCTTCTAACTCGATTAAAGAACTACTTTTACTCTCAGAGATAAAAGCTTCTTCACGATAGCTTTTATCCATTTCTTTTACCAATATTGCATATGCACCAATTTCTCTTTTTTCATTAAAACTTCCATCAGTATATATCTCGATAAGTTTTTTCTTTGATTCTTTATCAATCACATAGATTTCTCCATGATCAACAACAACTATATTATTTCTATCATTAAATTTTGCAACGTCTTTCCCTGCAATCATGGAAAATTTCAGTTTAAAACCGACATAAAATGAATTTGGTCTTTTGTTATGCAGAAGTTTTCGAAGTTGATATTCATTGTCTTTTAAAAACTCAGTCAATTCATTCTCAGATTGAAAAACAAGTTCTTTTTCCTTCGGACTGAATTTCAACACAGCTATTACGTCATCAACAATTTCGATGATGTAATAACCATCCTCTTCTGAAACAATCATCATTTCAAGTTCTTTAATCACCTAAACAATCCCAGCCATTTTAATAACTTCAACACCTGCTTTTTCCCATTCTTCAATAATCATGTTGATGCCTATAGAATCAGAAGGCATATGACC
>DAOUQP010000007.1 GCA_030625575.1 Eubacteriales bacterium
CAGGTAATCCTGTAATGCTTAAAGTGCAAAAGGTAGCTATGTTAACTCTTGCAGTCACTGGAACAATATTGTTTTTACAGATATATCAGAGAAAGTACTTTGGTAAAAAGAAGAAGTAACAATGAAATGAGTAGCTAAAGCTGCTCATTATTTTTTTTATAGTGTACCCGATGACTAAGAATTCTAAAGTCATGAATTATGTTCTTGTCTAACTCAAATCTTTATGACTTAACAGGAATCTCTGATTCCGTTGTCGAGACTGTAGAAAGAAATCTTAGATTTCGTCTTCGAAACTGAGAATTCCGTTATAAGTCAAATGCAACGAGATAGAAATTTCAATTTCGTTATCGAAACTGATTGATTTGGTAGTAGGTCAGACACGACTTTGACAGAAATTTTCCTATTGGATATAAGAATTTAGTTGTCAAAACCGTGTGTCTTACTTTGAATTCCCTCTGAGTCAAGAAATTCATTTATAAATAGTAGATACACGTTGAATAAATAGTTTTAAAATAGTATAATAATAGTATATAAATAGTATGAAAGTGGTGGTAATATGATTGATAAATTAATAGAAAAATACTGCTTTGAAGAATACAAAACAAAAGAAGAAATTAAATATCGTATTGAAAGAAATATTGATATTGATGAATTTTGGGAAAAATTGATTTTAGCGAGAAGAAATAAAGGGATAGAAACAAATCTATTTGATAAAAGCAATAATAATTATTGGTTTGTTGTAACTGATAATATGAGAAAGAATATAAAATACATCGATAGCAAAGGGAAAATTCCTTTAAATGAGATGGTGCTATTTGATAAAGAAGATGTTCTTATTGAAGAAAGTTTGAGTTCGTCTGCAATTGAAGGCATCTTCTCAACTCGAAGTAGATTTCGCTCGATTGTTGAAGATGAATCTAAAATTAAAACAAAAGAGGATAGAATGCTTCTAAATAATTATGAGGCACTTCAGTATATAATGAGCAACAATAAGAATAAGTTATCTCATGATTTTATAATTGATGTTTGGAAAATTATAATGAAAAATACATTGGACGATGTTAATTTTTCTGAAGGATATAGAAGAGATAAAGTATATATAGGAAATGCCAGCGAGATAGTTTTTGAAGGAGTTGATGCAGATAAAATTAGTTTGAAAATGGATGATTTAATCAGTCTTTTCAATGATGAAACAAATGATATACCATCAGTTATCAAGGCAAGCGTTTTCCATTATTACTTTGTTTATATTCACCCTTTTTATGATGGAAACGGCAGAACGGCAAGAGCTTTAACGTCGATGTATCTTTTAAAATCAAATTATAATTTTTTTGAGTTTATATCAATATCGCAGATGTTGAAAAATGAAAAGGGAAAATATTATAAGGCTATTAAGAATTCTGAAAATCAGGAAGAGGATTTAACGTATTTTGTTGAGTATTATCTAGATCTTTTAAAAAGAACGATAGAATATACGGTAAGTGAATTTGCTGAAAAATATTTTATTAAATATCTAGAGAGAGGATTGATTGCAAGAAATATTCATCTGAATAAAAGACAGATTAAAATTCTTGATAAAATGATGAATAATACTAATCTAACTATGACGGTAAAAGAATATATGAAGATATTTAGTGTTGTTCAGGAGACTGCTAGAAAAGATTTGAAATTTCTACAGGATATAGGTGTGATGAATTCCTATCTTTCAGGGAAAACCTATTATTATAGAATTAATAATATTGAGGATATCATTAAAAATAATAAAGAGTAGATTATTTCTACTCTTTGCTTATAATAAAGTTTTTAGTTAGTTCATAATGTTCAGCTTTGCATACGAACACGATTGTATCGTTATTTTTAAATTTAGCATTTGGTCCTGGTGAGAGAATAATTTTATCATCTCTTTTTAACATGACTATAGTTGAACCCGTGTGAAACCAAAATGAGCTTTTACCTATTGTCTTGCCGACAAGATGCGAATCTTCAGGTGTTTGAAGTTCGTAAGGATAAAAACTTGCAATATGTTTTGGTCGAGAACTTAATTCGAAAACATGGTCAATTTTGTCTTTTATCCGATTATCAATAGATGCTTTTTCATCAAGTAATTCCTTAATGTCTTTTCTCAAATCATTTGATTTGTTGCTTGTTTGCATATTGCTTATAAATAATGAAGCGTTTTCTATGCTGAGAATGGTAATGCCGTTTTTTGGAATTGAAGAAACAACCTCACAATCCTTTAGTAAGGCAACAGCTTTTCTTATAGTTTCAGGTGATACACCATATTTGCTTGCTAGTGTCGATCTTCCGCTTATTTTAGTACTCGCCAATAACTCTTTGTTGACTATAGATTCAGCAATATCTATAGCAATTCTAATGTAACGTGGTTGAGGTTTCATTAGTGTAATCCCTCTTTCTTTCCTTTTTATTTACATCTTATTATTATAATACAAAATGGTTGTTATGTCTCTATAATTTGACTAAAAACAACCCATATGTTAAAATTGAGTTGTTATTAAAAACGAGGAGGTACGAATTATGAAAAATTCTAGTAGGAGAATTTTTTTATTTTTTATTTTAATTAGTATTTTGTTAATCGCTACAGCGTGTAGTGGTGGTACTGACGAGGTAATAAAGGATAAAGATGTAGTAATATTTGCAGATGCAGGCTGGGATAGTTTAAGACTTCATAACGCTATTGCCGCATTTATTCTAGAAAATGGATATGACTATGAAACAGATGTGATTCCAGGTTCTTCAGCTAATCTTCTTGAAGGAATGGTAGTAGGCGATGTAAGTGTTGAAATGGAAATGTGGCAGGATAATATGCCTATTTACGCTGAATACAGAGAAGATGGTAAAGTAATTGAACTTGGAACGAATTTCGATGACAATGATCAAGGACTATATGTTCCTAGATACTTGATTGAAGGGGATGCTGAAAGAGGTATTGAAGCTTTAGCGCCTGATTTAAAAACTATTGAAGATTTGAAAAAATATTCTGATTTATTCCCAGATTTAGAAGATCCGGGTAGAGCAATTATAATTAATGGACCACCATCATGGGAAGTAACAACTATTATTGGAATTAAAGCTGCTTATTATGGATTAGAGGATCAGTACAATATAGTTGGTTCAGGTACATCTGCAGCGTTGGCAGCATCTTTGTCAGCAGCTTATGAAAAAGGTGAACCTTGGGTAGGATACTATTGGGAACCAACGTGGATATCTGGTAAGTATGATTTAGTACTTTTAGAAGAAGCTCCTTTTGATGAAGCGTTATGGACTGAAGAAGCTCATTATGCTTGTGCGTTTAAACCAGTAGATGTAACAATCATTGCTAATCCTGAGTTTGTTCAGAATAATCCTGAAGTTGTTGAATTCTTGAAAAATTATCATACTTCATCTGCTTTAACTGCGAAGGCTCTTGCTTACATGCAGGAAAATGAGGCTGAGATTGAAGAAGCTGCAGAATGGTTCTTAAAAGAAGAAGAAGAACTTTGGAAAACATGGGTACCTGAAGATGCATATAATAAGGTAATGGATGCATTGAAATAAGAATTGATTTAGCAGACCTTTTGGTCTGCTAAAATTTTGGGAGTGATATTATGAGTGAATTTCCTCAGTTGATCGATATGAAAATTGGAGATGTTGTAGAGGATTTTGTTAAATGGTTAACTGTTAATCATTCGGGAGTATTTCAAAGTATAAAAGCTGGAATTTTGTCTGTGCTGTTAAAAATGCAGGACTTTTTAAATTGGGTTCCTTGGTTTGTAATTATTTTAATTATTTTTTTTGTAGGATGGAAAGTAAAAGATCTGAAATCGGGTTTAATATTTACAGCGATGCTTATTGCAGTAGGGATGATGGGTTATTGGGATGAAACAATATTGACGATTTCTGTTGTAATAACAGCAGTAATTATTTCTTTAGTACTCGGAATACCTTTAGGCATTATATCTGCTTATAAAAAGAGAGTAGATTCCATTGTTAGACCAATATTGGATGCCATGCAGACCATGCCGAGTTTTGTCTATCTTATTCCGGCAATCATGTTATTTGGTTTAGGTACAGTTCCTGCGGTATTTGCAACGACGATTTATTCTTTACCACCAGTTATAAGACTTACAAATTTGGCCATTAAAAGTGTTTCAAAAGAAATTAAAGAAGCTGCTTATTCTTTTGGTCCTACAACTTGGCAAATTTTAACGAAGGTAGAAATTCCTCAGGCCATGCCAACTATTATGGCTGGTGTCAATCAGACGACAATGATGGCTATGGCAATGGTTGTGGTTTCTTCGATGATTGGCGCAAAGGGTCTTGGTTATAGCGTTTTAATAGCAATAAACAGAACTGATATAGCTATGGGATTCGAGGCGGGAATAAGTATTGTTTTTGTAGCGATAATTATTGATAGATTAACCCAATCGATTGGGGAAAAATTCAAATACGATAAATAGGAGGATGCTTCAATGGAAAAAATAAGAGTAGAAAATTTGACAAAGATATTTGGAAAGCATCCACACAAAGCTCTGCAACACCTTAAAAATGGTATGAATAGAGAAGAAATTTCTAAAATGACAAATCATACTGTCGGTGTTGGCAATGCGAGTTTTTCTGTCAACGAAGGTGAAACATTTGTAATTATGGGGCTTTCGGGAAGTGGAAAGTCAACTTTGATAAGGTGTATGAACTTATTGAATAAACCGACAGATGGAAAGATTTTTGTCGATGATGAAAATATTTTAGAGTACAACATCAAAGAGTTAAGAGAGTATAGACAAAATAAAGTAGCTATGGTTTTTCAGCATTTTGGACTTTTCAGTCACAAAAATGTTGTTGAAAATGTAGAATTTGGACTTGAGATAAAAGGCGTAAAAAAAGAAGAACGATATAAAAAGAGTAAGGAAATGCTAAAAGTAGTAGGGCTGGAAGGTTGGGAAAATCATAACATTTCACAACTTAGCGGTGGTATGAAGCAGAGAGTTGGACTTGCAAGAGCTCTTGCCAACGACCCCGAAATAATGTTGATGGATGAACCTTTTAGTGCTCTTGATCCACTGATTAGAAGAGATATGCATGATGAATTACTGGATATCCAATCGAAGTTTAAAAAGACTATAATTTTCATCACTCATGATGTAAATGAAGCGTTTAAGCTCGGTGATAGAATTGCGGTGCTAAAAGACGGTGAAATCATTCAGATCGGTACACCTGAAGAAATTCTCGATAATCCAGAGAATGAGTATATAAGCAATTTTATTCAGGATATCGATCGTAGTAGAATTTTGAAAGCTGAAAACATCATGAGAAAATCTGTAATGAAATTGGGAAGATTAACAAAACCAAAAATTGCTTTAGGAATAATCGACGAATCTGATTTTGAATACGGCTTTATTATAGATAGGGAAACTGGAAAAGTTCAAGGTGTTATTGATGCTGATGACGTTCTAAGAGCGGGTAAAGAAAAAATAAACATTGAAGATGTAATGCATACGAATTTTAAGGCAGTTAATAAAAATGCTTATGTAAAAGAAATCATAGAACTTGCTCTTGAAACAAAATATCCAATTGCAGTTATTGATGACGATGAAAGATTTGTAGGAAGAATTCATCGTGGAACCTTACTGAAATCTTTAGTTTAAAAACACTTGCATAATTATTAACTCGATGATATACTTATTCAAATTAAGAATTTAACAGGAGTAGATGAAATGTTATCTAAAATATCATATTTAGTACAATTACATCATCATCATAGATTAAAGGGTTTGTAAGAATGGACTGAAAAAGAGTTCATAGATGCAAGCTCTAGTTGCTTTGTTTAAAGAGGGCTTGAATCTATGATGGAAAAGTAATAAATATACTTACCATATGGGTTTAATGCCCATATGGTTTTTTAATTTTTTGGATGGAGGAAATAGTATGCAATTTAAAAGTGTTTTAGAAGAACTAGAGGTAACTAAATTCAGAAAAAATGTGGAGAGAGAGTTAGAGGATTATTTTGAAGATGGTGGCTATTGGATGATTGAACCGAAAATCTTTCAAAGTTACGATGAGTTTGTCTGTTCAAACCTCAGAACGAATAGTAAGAAAACGGTTAAGGTGCTTTCGGGTAATTCGGAAGTATATATATTAAGACCTGATATTACAATGAATATCTTGAGAAAGATTTTTAGTAAATGGGAAAACGACAAACCTTTAAAGGTCTATTATAATTCTAAAATTTATCTAAATAATGAGAATTATAATATCAAGGAACAAAGACAAATGGGAATTGAATATTTAGGAGAAGATTCTTTATTGGCAGATCAAGAGATGATAACCATGGCTGTCAACCTGATGAAAAAAGTCGATCAACCATTTATTTTAGAACTAGGCTCAAGTAAATATTTGGATAGTTATTTTGAAGAAATCAATATTGATATTGAACTTGAAAATAAAATAAAAAATTATATTGCCAAGAAGAATAAACATGGGCTAATAAGTTTATTGAAAAAAAATGATGTAAAAAGCATGTTGTTGGAAAACATCTTATCTATGCAAGGAGATATGGAAGCAGTTATTGATCAGGCGAGAAAATATCCTATGAATATAGAGATGCAAAATGCTTTAAAGGAATTGGAAGATTTAAAGGATATCTTTGCTAGTAATAAAATGATTCCATACATTCATTTCGATCTATCTATGATTGCCGATTTAGATTATTACGATGGAATCATATTTAAAGGATATTATTTTGAATCGAATAAGAAAATATTAAGCGGTGGAAGATATGATCGTTTAACTGAAAAGTTTGGCAAAAAAGCTTCAGCTATAGGATTTTCAGTAGATATGGATGAATTTGTAGGGTTGATGCTAAAGGAGGCGAAATGATGGATAAATTGACGATAGCCCTTGCAAAGGGCAGATTGGCAGAAGAAGGATTGAAGTTATTTGAGAAAAATAATTTAGTTCCAAGTATAGATAAAGAATCAAGAAAACTCAAGTTTACCAACGATGAAAAAAATATAACTTTTATTCTTGTAAAACCATCTGATGTAGTCACATATGTAGAAAAAGGTGTTGCCGATATAGGAATAGTTGGGAAAGATGTGCTCTTGGAATCTGAAAGCGATGTTTATGAAATTATGGATTTGGGTTTTGGAAAATGCAAATTTTCAATAGCGGGATTTAAAGATCAATCGATATTCAAGAAAAATGAAGTGCTGAGGATTGCTTCGAAGTATCCCAATTATGTTTATAAAATTTTTAAAGAAAGAGATCAAAAAATTGAAGTCATTAAATTGAATGGTTCGGTTGAACTTGCTCCGATTATGGGACTTGCAGATGTTATAGTCGATATTGTCCAAACCGGAAGCACTTTGAAAGCTAACGATTTGGTAGTGCTGGAAGAATTAGAAGATATAAGTGCAAGACTTATTGCAAATAAAGTCAGTTATAGATTCAAGTTCGGGTTTATAGAGCAAATAGAAGAAATTTTAGGAGGGAAATAAAATGATTAAATACTTTAACGCACAAAATGATATGGATAAGATTGAGAGACTTATCGCGAGAACTCAGATGGAATCGGAAGACATCATAATTAAAGTCAACGAGATTATCAAAGATGTTAGAGAAAATGGAGATAAAAGCATTGGTAAATATACTTTAAAATTTGATGAAGTAGATTTAGAAAATATGAAGGTAACAGATGAAGAATTTAAAGAGGCAAAAGAGAATATAGATCCGAAGTTGAAAAGTTCATTAGAAAAAGCTATTAAAAATATTACTGAATTTCATAAAAAGCAGATAAAAAAGAGTTTTACATTTAAAAAAGGTAGCGATATTATCTTAGGACAATTAATCAATCCCATTGAAAAAGTCGGTATTTATGTTCCTGGAGGAACGGCATCTTACCCTTCGACTGTTATGATGAATGTTATTCCTGCCAAGCTTGCCGGAGTAAAAGATATTGTAATTACAACACCGGCTAATAAAACAGGAAAAATTAAGGATTCTGTTCTAGTGGCAGCTGATTTGCTCGGAGTGAAGAGCGTGTATAAAATTGGTGGAGCTCAAGCTGTAGCAGCTTTATCGTTTGGAACAGAAACGATACAAAAAGTAGATAAAATCGTCGGGCCTGGTAATATATATGTTGCAATGGCTAAAAGAAGTGTTTCTGGAATCGTTGGAATCGACATGATTGCAGGTCCTAGTGAAGTATTGATACTAGCTGATGAATCGGCAAACCCTAAATATATTGCAGCTGATATGATTGCTCAAGCTGAACATGACGAAAGAGCGGCGTCTATTGTCGTAACTGAATGTGAGCGATTAGGCGAAAAAATTAAAGAAGAATTGAAAACTCAATTGAGTAAACTAGACAGGCGAGAAATAGCTGAAAAGGCACTTACTGATTATGGAGCAATAATTTTAACTAGTTGCAAAAAAGAAACTTTTGAGATTGCGAATAGATTGGCGCCGGAGCATTTAGAAATTTTAACTAAAGATCCTTTTGCAGATTATAAGAAGATTAAAAATGCCGGGGCGATATTCTTAGGAGAATACACACCAGAACCTGTTGGAGATTATTTTGCAGGACCAAATCATACCCTACCGACTAGTAGAACTTCTAGATTTTCTTCAGCGCTTTCGGTGGATGATTTTTATAAAAAAACATCTTTGTTATATTACAGTGAAAAAGCGCTTAAGGGTGCAGGGGAGGATATCATTAGACTTGCAGATGACGAATCTTTAACAGGGCATGCAAATTCTATAAAAGTTAGAATGGAAGGATTTTGATTATGAAAAAATATGTTAGGAAAGCTGTTTTAGATTTAAAAGCCTATGAAGTGAATGATGCAGGCTATTCGATTAAATTGGACGCCAATGAGGGAATAGATTGGTATGATGGATTAAATAGATATCCGGATAATCAAGCTGTCAAGCTGGTAAAAGCTTTAAGTGATGTGACGGAAAAAAAAGAAAGCGAATTGATAGTGGGAAATGGTTCTAGTGAATTGATTGAACTTATCCTAAAGACTTTCCTTGAGCCACAAGAATATGTTGTAAGCATTGATCCGACTTTCAGTATGTATAAAATTTTTACCACTATCTATAATGGAAAATACGAAGGGTATAAATTAGTCGATAATCAATATTGCGACATAGAAGATTTTATTGAATTTATTAGTAAAATGAAGGCTAAAATCGTTATACTCAGCAATCCGAATAATCCGACTGGAAGTTTTATTGAAAAAGAGTCCATTGAAAAAATTCTCAAAGGATCTGATGCGATAGTTGTAATAGATGAAGCGTATATCGAGTTTTCCTCTGGTAGTGTTATTGACTTGATCAACGAGTATGAAAATTTGATTGTACTTAGAACGTTTTCAAAAGCTTACGCAGTGGCTGGTATAAGGCTTGGTTATTTAGCGGCGAATGAGTCGATAGTTAAATATATAAAGAGGGTGAAATCTCCTTATAATTTAAATGCTATTTCCCAGGAGATAGGTTTAAAAGCCCTTGATAGTATCGATGTTGTGAATAAAAACATCGAATTGATTAAAGAAGAAAGAGAGAAAGTTTGGAAATCGCTTTATAAGCTTGGATTAAATCCAATCCCATCATATGCAAATTTTATCCTTTTTCAAGGCGACGATAAATTGAATGATTATCTTAAATCTTTTGGCATTTTAGTAAGAGAATTTGGCGGTGATTTAAAGGGATATATTCGCGTGACTATTGGAACTCGAGAGGAGAACGATAAGGTTATAGAAAAAATCGGGAGGTATTACAATGAGAAGTGCCCAAATTGAGAGAAAAACCAAAGAGACTGATATTAATCTGATTTTAAATTTAGATGGGACAGGCAAAGGCGAAATTGATACGGGAATAGGATTCCTGGATCACATGTTGGTAAGTCTAAGTTTTTATAGCGGGTTTGATATTTTTCTTAAGTGTGAAGGTGACCTACAGGTAGATGATCATCACACTGTTGAGGATATAGGAATAGTATTAGGGCAAGGTTTGTTAAAGGCTATTGGTGATAGGCGGGGAATTAAAAGATTCTCTAGTATGACAACACCTATGGATGAGAGTTTAGCTGCAGTATCATTGGATATAGGCAATAGACCATATCTTGTTTATAATTTGGAATTCAGCAGAGAAAAAATCGGACAGATGGATACACAAAATTTCAAAGAATTCTTCAGAGCGTTTGCGTTTGAATCGAGGATGAACTTGCATGTAAACCTTCTATACGGTGAAAATGAACATCATAAGATAGAAGCTGTTTTCAAAAGTCTGGGAAGGGCACTAAAAGATGCCGTAAAGGTTATGGATGATCAAATTACATCGACAAAAGGGGTTTTGTAATGAATGTTATAGTTGATTATGGTTTAGGGAATATAAACTCTGTTCAAACTGCACTAAAAAAAGCAGGGATAGATACAGTGATTACAGATGATAAAAAGAAAATAGAAAATGCAGAGTTTGTTTTATTGCCAGGAGTAGGAGCATTTAGGGATGCAATTGGACTTTTGAAGGAAAAAGGACTGGATATTGCGATAAAGAAATTTGCGGATACCGGAAAACCGTTGGTCGGAATATGCCTTGGTATGCAGCTTCTATATGAAAAAAGTTATGAATACGGTGAATATGACGGACTCGGTCTTATACCTGGTGAGATAGTTAAATTAGAAAAAGAAAAAAAGATTCCCCATATGGGTTGGAATAATCTAAAAATCAAAAAAGATGATGAACTACTCAAGTATTTAAAACAAGATATGTATGTATATTTTGTACATTCATACTATGCAAAGTCTTCAAATGATGAAATGCTGGCCTACACTGAATATGGCGAAATTATTCCTGCGATAGTTAGAAAAGGAAATGTGATAGGTTTTCAATTTCATCCAGAAAAAAGTGGACAGGTTGGAGCAAATTTATTAAAAGCCTTAGGAGAGATGATAAATGATTATATTTCCAGCAATTGATATAAGAAATGAAAAATGTGTGAGATTAACGCAAGGCGATTATTCCAAGATGACTGTGTATGGAGTTGACCCAGTTGAAGTTGCACTTAAATGGCAATCGAAGGGCGCTGAGTATTTGCATATAGTAGATTTAGATGGAGCTAAAGATGGAAAAAGAGTCAATGGGGACGTTATTGAAAAAATTGTGAAAAGTACTGAGATTCCAATTCAAGTTGGCGGTGGCATCAGAGATACAAAGGCAGTTGAAGAGTTGCTGAGTAATGGTGTTAGTAGAGTGATAATAGGTACAGGAGCGATAAAAGACCTAAAGTGGCTTAGTGAACTTGTTAGAGTTTATGGAGAAAAAATTTGTGTTTCTATTGATGCTAAAAATGGATTCGTCGCTACTGATGGGTGGGAACAAATTAGTGAAATCAATGCAGTGGATTTTGCTGTGAATTTAGAAAATATAGGTGTTAGGACGATTGTTTATACAGATATTCAAAAAGATGGAATGTTGAAAGGGCCTAACTTCAAAATGTATGAAGAATTGATGAAAAAAGTGAATTTAGATATTATTGCATCTGGAGGCATAACAACAATAGAAGATGTTGAAACTCTAAAACGCATGGGTGTATATGGTGCGATTATTGGGAAAGCCTTATATGATGAGAAAATAAAGTTGGAGGAGGCGATTTCGTGTTGACTAAGAGAATAATTCCATGTCTTGATGTAAGAAATGGAAGAGTTGTAAAAGGAAAAAAATTCGATGATATCATAGACGTAGAAGACCCTGAAATTCTTGGTAAATATTATAGTGATATGGGTGCTGATGAATTAGTGTTTTACGATATCACTGCTTCTAACGAGAAAAGAGGAATATCCTTAGAATTTGTTGAAAAGGTTGCAAAGAAAATAAACATTCCGTTTTGTGTTGGTGGAGGAGTTAAGACTATAGATGATTTTGTTGAGATACTTAGAAAAGGAGCAGATAAGGTTTCTGTAAATTCTGCTGCTGTCAAAAATCCTGATCTTATAAAAGAGGCATCTGAAAAATTTGGCAATCAATGTGTTGTACTATCTATTGATGCGAAGAAAGTTGATGATAACAAATGGCATGTCTTTGTAAATGGAGGAAGAACCGATACAGGTCTCGATGTAATTGAATGGGCAAATAAAGGAACTGCTTTAGGAGCGGGGGAAATTGTCGTTAACAGCATAGATGAAGACGGTATGAAAAAAGGTTATGATATAGAGCTTTTGAAGCAAATTACCGATATTGTAAATGTGCCAGTTATTGCATCGGGTGGGGCTGGCGAGATGAAACATTTCTATGATGCTTTAAAATCGGCTGATGTAGATGGGGTGTTAGCCGCATCGGTATTTCATTACAAAGAAATATCAATAAAGGAATTAAAAGATTATCTAAAAAAGAAAGGTATCGAGGTGAGGATCTAATGGATATCAAATACGATGAAAAAGGACTCGTTCCGGCAATTGTTCAAGATGACGCTTCGGGCAAAGTGTTGATGCTTGCCTACATGAATGAAGAAGCGGTGAATCTGACAATCGAAAAAAAACTTGCTTGTTATTTTAGTCGCTCAAGACAAAAGCTTTGGCTTAAGGGAGAAACATCCGGTCATTACCAACATGTGAAATCTTTTTACTATGATTGTGATAATGATACAATACTGCTAAAGGTGAAACAGATAGGCGTAGCTTGCCATACTGGAAGTTTCAGTTGCTTTTTTAATAAAGTTTTTGATGAATCATCTGAAGGGAATACTTTAGATAATCTTTATGAAATAATAATGGATAGAAAAATCAATCCAAAAGATGGATCATATACTGCTTATCTATTTAAAGAAGGAATTGATAAAATTCTAAAGAAGATAGGTGAAGAAAGTAGCGAAGTCATTATCGGTGCGAAAAACTCAAAAGAAGAGCTTATTTATGAAAGTAGTGATTTGATTTATCACTTGATGGTTCTTTTAGTTAATGAGGACATAACACTAAGTGATATTTATGGGGAATTGAAAAAAAGAATGAAATAAATTAAAATTTGTGTTTTAAACAAAGAGTGGAGGGTAAATATAACCTAGGAAGATTCCTTTCCTGGTAGAGTCGGTAGTTGATTGGTTGTTAGTTTAATGATTCAAGAAATACCGAGTAATATGAAAAATTTTTTAGGTTAGTGTTTGTAAAGTAACAAGTTTTAAGATAGGTTTCACTTTTATAGAGAGTTTGTTTTAAAGTAAGTTAGGTTACAAACTACCTGATTCTATCGATAATAAAAGCACACCGATTCTTGGTGTGCTTTTTACATTGTATTATATACTGTAAATCCAAATTGAAATATTAGAAAAACAAGTTATGGAATTCTAAGTTTACAGTATTATTTTTTTATGATATAATGGATTTGGGATATTATAGGAAAAAATAATAAGGTTTTTCGGAATGTAAAATGCTTATTAAAAATCAGAAAAATCACTTTTGCAAATCTTTTCTTTATGATATGTCTTCCAAAGGCATATTTTTTCTTGCTTATTATTCAGTTGAAAGAAATTTTTAGTTAAAAAAGGCGACATTTAAATTTCGACAAAATATAAGTGTATTATCGCTACGATGAAATGGCGATATATAACATAATTTGCTGAATATACAATATATAAACTATAAAAATTTTTATAAATGGAGGGGTTATTTTGAGCTACAAAATCGGTTTAATTTATGATAGGCCACACGTGGAATATAAAGAAACTGAGGAGGCCAAACACGTTGATCATCAAAAGGAAGTTACAAAAGATGAAATATATAAAATATTGAATACAAAATATAATGTAGAAAAAATTTTAGTAGATGAAAAAACAATTGAACGATTACTAAAAAGTGAAATTGATTTGGCATTTCTTTTAACCACGGGAATCAGGGGAGAAAGCAGGCAATCGCAAATTCCAGCTGTTTTAGAGATGTTGGGAATTCCTTATATAGGTTCAGGAGTTTTGGCACATGCGTTGGCCTTGAATAAGGCTGTTGCGAAAAAGGTCTTTGATTATCATGATGTTACTACACCTAGTTTTCAAATTTTTTATGGAGTAGAGGAGAAATTGGATTCTGTGATGAAGTTTCCTTTGATTGCAAAACCCGCTTGTGAAGGTTCTGGATTTGGAATCCATAAGGACAGTGTAGTACATAATGAAATGGAACTAAAAAAGAAAGTAGAGAGTTTACTAAAGGAATATGAACCGCCTGTTTTAGTAGAAGAATTTATTGAGGGAAGAGAATTTACAGTAGGCATTATTGGAAATGGAAAGAATAAGATGATACTACCAATTATGGAACTTAATTTTGATGATGTCCCAGAAAAATATGGCAGATTTAATACTTTTGAAGTGAAAACAAAATGTGGTGATGAGACTAAGGTGTTTTGTCCAGCACCCATTACTAGCGAATTAGAAAAAACGATGAAAGAAAATGTATTAAAGGCATTTGATGCTCTAGGTTGTCGTGATATATCGAGAGTGGATATTCGTGTAAAGGATGATAAGCCTTATGTAATAGAGATAAATAGTCTTCCTGGACTTGAACCGCTTTATAGTGATTTACCAAAGATGGCTGAAAAAGCAGGAATTGCTTATGATCAATTGATTTTTAAGATTGTAGATACAGCAATAGAAAGAATAAAAGGTTAATTGAGAATGTGAATAATAGATAGGGGGAGATTTAGTGAATGAGTATCTATCTAATAAAAAGCTGAAGTTTGCTGTTATTGGTGCAGGAAATGGAGGTCAAGCGTTTGCTGGTTATTTAGCGAACAAAGGATATAAGGTTAATTTATATAACCGAACGATAAAAAAAATAAATGAAATAAAGCAAAGAGGATATATTGATTTAGAAGGCAGTATCACTGGACGGGGAAAATTAGATTTGGTTACAAATAACATGGAACAAGCGATAAAAAATGTTGATGTTATTATGGTTGTAGTGCCTGCTAGTGCGCATAAATTTATTGCCAACGAGATTGCCCCTTTTGTAACAGAAAAGCAATATGTTGTATTAAACCCTGGAAGAACAGGCGGAGCATTAGAATTTAAAAATATTATCGAAAGACAAAATTTGTTAAAAAATGTGTGTATTATCGAAGCGCAAACTTTATTGTTTACATGTAGAGCAGTAGAACAAGGTGAGGTACAGATCTTCAGTAAGAAAAAAGAAGTAAAAGTAGCTGCATTGCCAGCTGTTAAAAATAATGAATTTATCCATATGATTGGCGATGCTTTTCCGGAATTCACTCTTGTTGAAAGTGTGTTGGAAACAAGTTTCAACAATATAGGAGCTGTATTACATCCAATTGTAACTATATTGAATTGTGGAAGAATTGAAGCTACAAAAGGAGATTTTCAGTTTTATATAGATGGTGTTACCTCATCTGTAGCAAAGATTATTGAAGCGGTTGATTATGAACGAATGTCGGTGGCGAAGGCATTAAACGTGGATACTTTCTCATTGAAAGATTGGCTGGAATATACTTATAATGCTTATGGAGATACACTATGTGAAGCGCTCAATAATACAAAAGCTTACAGAGGAATCAAGGCGCCGAAAAATATAGATACCAGGTATATTTTTGAAGATGTACCTCAAAGTCTTGTACCGATTTGTGATATGGCAAATCATCTAATGATACGAACTCCAACTATTGATTCCATGATTCATCTAGCGTCTGTTCTTCATAACACAGATTATTGGCGAAGTGGAAGAAAGTTAACTGACATGGGGATAGAAGAGTTGTCCCTAGAAGAAATAAAAGAGTTTGTAAAAAATGGTGATATATCAGATTCGAGAGGAGTGGTGGCATAATGAAAAGATATGTAGGAGCAGCAATTGGAAATTGTGTTCATATAGGCGGTGCTGTGAATTTTTTAAGACTTGCAGAAGAAGAAGGACACTCTACAGAATTTTTGGGAGCGGCTGTAAGTATAAAAAACCTAATCGATTATGTACTTAAAAAAAAGCCTGATGTGGTAGGTGTTGGATTTAGATTGACACCTGATTCGGTAAAACCTCTGTTGAATGAACTTGAAAAAAATATTTATGAGTGCAAATTGGAGAACATCGAGTGGATCTTTGGAGGAACAAAAGCGGTTGCTGAAATTGCAAAAGAGTATAAATTTTTTTCTAAGATATTTGATGGTACAGAAGATTCATATGAAGTTATTGGATATTTAAGAGGAAGAAATTTAAAAAAAGTCATAGGCAATGAATCACAAAGTATTATTGAAAGAATAACATCCAAATATCCTCATCCTGTTCTAAGGCATCATTTTGGATTACCTTCTCTTGAAGAAACTTATGAAGGAATTAAAAAGATTGCAGAGGCAAAAGTTTTAGATGTAATTTCAATAGGACCTGATCAAAATGCTCAAGAAAATTTTTTCGCACCAGAGAAAATGAATCGTGAATTAGATGGTGCGGGAGGTGTCCCTTTAAGAAAAGTAGAGGATTTTGAAAAGTTATATACAAGTGCTCAAAGTGGGAATCATCCACTTTTGAGATGTTATAGTGGAACGTCGGATGTTTTTAAATTTGCCGAGCTTCTTAAAAGCAAAATTAATAATGCGTGGTGTGCTGTACCTCTGAGTTGGTATAATGTGTTGGATGGAAGAGGTAAAAGAGAAGTTTTCACTTCTATCAGTGAAGGTCAAAGATTGATGAAATGGCATGCAGAAAGAGACATTCCAGTCGAAGTCAATGAAGCGCATCAGTGGAGTCTTAGAGATGCTCATGATACGATTGGTGTAACCATGGCTTATTTAGCGGCTTATAATGCAAAAAAAATGGGGGTGAAAACCTACATTGCTCAATACATGTTCAACGTGCCAGCTGGTATGCATCCTAAAATGGATTTAGCAAAGATGCTTGCGAAGGTTGAATTGATTGAAACGTTAGAGAATAAGAATTTTAAAGTTTTTAGGGAAGCAAGAGCAGGACTGGCAAGTTTGAGTACAGATTTAGATGTGGCAAAGGGTCAGTTGGCAGCTTCTACATATTTGGCGATGGCTTTAAAACCTCATATCGTACATGTTGTAGGTTTTTGCGAAGCGGACCATGCGGCAAAACCTGAAGATGTGATCGAGAGTTGTAAAATTGTAAATGGAGTTATAAAATCAACCTTGCATGGAATGGTAGATATGAAACAAGATAAAGATGTACAGAGGAGAAAAAACGAATTAATAAAGGAAGCGAAATTTTTGCTGAATACTATAAAATCATTATACGTTGAAAGTAAAGATCCGTGGAGTGATCCTGTTGTGATTGCAGATGCAATTAAAAAGGGAATTATAGATGCTCCTCATTTAAGAGGGAACAGAAGCGCTAAGGGAATGGTAGAAACAAGAATTATAGATGGGAAATGCATGGCGTATTCTAGTAATCTAGAGAGAGCGATATCAGAAGAAGAAAGATTGCTGGAATTATTGAATCCTAAAAAAGATGAGAGTCATACTGCATAAAGTGTCACATGATAGAAGCACACCAATTTTGGTGTGCTTCTATATGCATGGATTTATTTTTCTTCATTCGTAAATTCAATGGTTCTAATCATTTTATATAAAATATTGTTAACTGGTGTATCTACACCGTATTTTTTACCAAACTCAATTACTTGTCCGCTGAGCATCTCTACTTCGGTTTTCCTTTTTGCTCTAACATCTTGTAGCATAGATGTGATACCTTCGGGAGCAAGATTATTAAGAACTGAAATATATTGATCAATTGCAGATTCGTCTAGATTTATATTCATAGCCTTCGATAATTCGATAACTTCTTTCATTGCGAGCTTGGTTAATTCGAGAGCGTCGTTACTTCGAGTAAAAACTCCATAAGAGGCATTCAAAATAGAAGAAACCTGATTGAGGCCAACATTCACCATGAATTTCCACCATAATTTTTTTGAAATTTCATCGCTGATTTTATATGTAATTCCAGTTTTATTAAAAAGATGTTTAATAAAATCGGTTTTAGTATCTTCTATCCCATTACTGTTTCCGAAGACAATTTGACCGTTATCTTCAAAATTGATTATATTTTTTTCTCTAACAGCATCAATAGCAATAACATAGGCGTGAACGATGTGATTCATTCCATAATGCTTACCAATAATCATTTCACTATCAATTCCGTTCATCAAAGAGACGATAATAGTATCTGCATCTATAAAGTTCTTCATTTGTTCAACGGATTCTTTCAAATGATGATGTTTTACAGCTAAAAAGATGATATCTGCAGTATAATGAGTATCGCTTGGGAGAATATATTCAAAATCATAGTGCTTGTTGTTTACAATAAAACCATCTTTTGAGTAGCGTGATTTTCTTTTTTCATCACATAATACGACTGGTGTAACACCGCCGTCTTTAAGCTGAGCAGCAAAAGACGCTCCTATGGCACCCATTCCTAGAAACATAACTTTTTCCATATCGTAAATCCCCCTATAAATTCTAGTGTTATATATTTAAATTCTATGGGATTAAACGAGAGATAGCAAGAAATAACTTTTGAAATAAAAATCCCACTGATGTTTTTCAGTGGGAGAAATTTCATTGTTAACAATAGGTTGTTTTTAAATCATAAAGGTGATAGTCGACTGGTAAAGAGTCTACAACAATTTTTCCTAACATTGAAGCTACGGTTTTTAGGTTAAGTGGAATACAATCTGAATCATCACAAAGCTCGAAGACAAGATTATTAAGTTTTATTTTTTTTGAACTAAGATCACTTGCTGTAATCTTTGTTAAAGTATTCTTATAGTCTCCAGTAATAATGCCGGGTAATACTGTACCGTTTTCTAATAATAAATAACCTTTCATTGTTTTTCCTCCTTTAATATATGTGTAGAAATTATCTTTTGTGTATTTTTATACAGTATAATGCAATGTTATGCATTTGTCAATAATTTATATTGTTTAATATCGAAAATATTTAATTTTGTAAACAATCAACAAAAGGATTTGGTTATAAGTAAAATCATGTGGGTATTTACGATTAAGAAGTAATCATACTGTTAGATAATAATGAAAATATTATAAAAAAAGTTAACATATAATTACAAATAGGTGTAATATATTCATATAGACAAAAGAGGTGTTAAAATGAAAAAAATATTTAATGTTGGGTTAGACGTAGGCTCGACAACTATCAAGGTAGTTATATTAGAAGAATGTGAAATCATATATAAATCTTACATCAGGCATTATTCTGATGTGAAGAATACAGTTATTGATACTTTTAAAAATATCCATCCAATTATTAAAGATGGCAAGATAAGGATTAACATCACTGGATCTGGTGGGTTTGATATTGCGAATGTGCTAGGAGTTGATTTTGTTCAGGAAGTTATTGCAAGTGCAGAAGCTGTAGAAAAAATCATTCCAGATACTGATGTTGCTATAGAACTTGGTGGCGAAGATGCTAAGATAACGTATTTTGGTGAATCTGTTGAGCAAAGGATGAACGGAACCTGTGCTGGAGGAACTGGTGCATTTATCGATCAAATGGCTAGTTTGCTAAAAACGGATGCGGCTGGACTTAACGAGATGGCAAAGGGATATAAGCAAATTTATCCTATTGCATCAAGATGTGGTGTTTTTGCAAAATCTGATATACAACCTCTGATGAACGAAGGAGCAGCCAAGGAGGATATTGCTGTATCGGTTTTACAGTCAATTGTAAATCAGACAATTGGAGGATTGGCACAAGGGAGACCGATAAGAGGAACAATTGCATTTCTAGGAGGACCATTAACTTTTTTATCTGAACTAAGAAAGCGTTTTATAGAAACGCTTAATCTAGATGACGATCATATTCGTTTTCCAGAGAATGCTCAGTATTTTGTTGCGGTTGGAGCGGCGTATAAAGCAAAAGAGACTGAGTTGTTTGAAGTGAGCGAGATATATATAAAAGTAACCAATATTGGAAAAGTTGTAAATGACGGTTCAGATGTTATGGAGCCTCTATTTGCAAGTGATGATGAATATAGAGAATTTTTAGCTAGACATGAAAAAGATAAAGTGAAGAGAAATGATTTAGCACATTATCAAGGAAAAGCATTTTTAGGTATAGATTCTGGTTCAACTACTACAAAACTTGTTTTGATAGATGATAAAGGTCAATTATTGTTTTCATATTATGGAAGTAATTTAGGAAGACCGCTGCATTCTACAATCAATGTGTTAAAAGATATATATAGTAAAATTGATGAAAAAGTTGAAATTGTAAATTCTACTGTTACAGGATATGGTGAGCAATTAATCAAAGCTGCTTTAAAGGTGGATATTGGAGAGATAGAGACCATTACGCATTATAAAGCGGCAGAATTTTTCAGACCTGGTGTTGAGTTCGTTCTTGATATTGGTGGACAGGATATGAAGAGTCTACATATTGATAATGGAGCTATTCATTCCATTATGCTTAATGAGGCTTGTTCGTCAGGATGTGGTTCGTTTATAGAGACTTTTGCTGAATCTCTAGATTTGGATATTTTCCAATTTACCAATAAAGCTGTAAAATCAAAAAAACCTGTAGATTTAGGTACTAGATGTACAGTGTTTATGAATTCCAAGGTTAAGCAGGCTCAAAAAGAAGGAGTTGAAGTTGAGGATATCGCTGCAGGCATTTCAATGTCTGTGATTAAGAATGCTCTTTTTAAAGTGATAAGGATGAAAAATGCTGATGATTTAGGAGACGAGATAGTTGTTCAAGGAGGAACCTTCTACAATGATGCTGTTTTAAGATCTTTTGAAAAATTAGTAGGAAAAGAAGTTATTCGTCCTGACATTGCTGGGATTATGGGTGCTTTTGGAGCAGCGCTGATAGCTAAAGAGAGTTATGTGGATGGATATGAATCTACTATATTGGATTCTGAAAACATTGAAAAATTCAGTGTAAAGCAAGAGTTTAAGCGATGCGGACTTTGCGCTAACAATTGTCCGTTGACTGTAAATAAGTTTTCTGATGGTAGAGAATACATTACTGGAAACCGCTGTGAGCGTGGAGCGGGAATCATTAATAAGAATAAAGAATTGCCTAATCTATATAAATATAAATATCAAAGAATTTTTGATTATAAACCTCTTGGTAAAGATGAAGCTTATAGGGGAGAAATAGGATTACCTAGAGTCTTGAATATTTATGAAGATTACCCGTTTTGGCATACTCTGTTTACAAATTTAGGATACCGAGTTGTTTTGTCTGGTAGGTCATCAAAAAAAATATTTGAAATGGGGATGGAGAGTATTCCGTCGGAATCGATTTGCTATCCGGCAAAACTTGTTCATGGACATATTCAACAATTAATTAAGCGTGGAGTAAATAAAATTTTCTATCCTGCAATCGTCTATAATTTCAAGGAAGATTTAAATGCCAGCAATCATTTTAATTGCCCGATTGTAACTTCCTATTCTGAAACTATCAAGGCGAATGTTGAGGAATTGAAATCTGAATCTATCATTTATTATAATCCTTTTTTACCTATTGATGATAAGAAGAGATTTGTTCAAAGATTTTATGAAGAGATGGGAAAAGAAGGTTTAAGCAAAAATGAGATAAAAGAGGCTGCAAATAAGGCATATAAGGAACTTTTTAAGTATAAAAAAGATGTTAGAAGTGAAGGGGAAAAGGCGCTTGAATATATCGAAGAGCATAATTTAAAAGGTATTGTTTTAGCTGGGAGACCTTATCATATTGACCCTGAGATTAATCATGGGATACCAGAGCTTATAGAATCTTTAGGCTTTGCCGTGCTTTCGGAGGATGCCATAAGTCACCTGGAGGTAGTTGAAAGACCTCTAAGAGTTATAGATCAATGGGTTTATCATTCTAGGCTTTATGCAGCTGCTACCTTTACTGCAAAGCAAGAACGACTTGAAATTGTACAATTGAATTCTTTTGGTTGTGGTCTAGATGCAGTAACTATAGATCAAGTTAAAGAAATTATGGAAAGATATAATAGACTTCATACTGTACTTAAAATCGATGAGATCAATAACCTGGGTGCAGCTAGGATTAGACTGCGTTCTTTAGCGGCTTCTATTAATGAAAGAGAAAAAAATGGAATTAAAGTATATAGAAAATCAGAGCCGGATAAAAGAGTGGTTTTTACAAAAGAAATGAAAAAAAACCATACAATTATTGCGCCTCAGATGGCCCCGATTCATTTTGAGTTATTGGAGAAGGCGTTTGAAAAAGAAGGATATAATTTTGAAATTTTAAAAAGAGTGGATAAAAAAGCTATAGATACCGGTCTCAAATATGTTCATAATGATGTTTGTTATCCAGCGGTTATTACAGTAGGTCAAATAATGGCGGCAATTGAATCAGGTGAATATGATTTAGATAATACATCGATAATTATCTCGCAGACAGGTGGAGGATGTAGAGCAACAAATTATATCGCTTTTATTAGAAAAGCTCTTAAAGATGCAGGATTAAGTAATATACCGGTGATATCTCTAAGTAGTCAGTCTATAGAGAAAAATCCAGGATTTAAAATCAGCTTAAACCTTTTTAACTCTGCCTTAAAAGCTCTTGTATATGGAGATCTTCTTATGAGAGTTCTGTATAGGGTGAGACCTTATGAAAAAATTGAAAATTCTGCAAATCAACTTTATAGGAAATGGATAAGTATTTTAAAAGATTCTATTTTATATGATGATAATAAACAGTTTAGAAAAAATATCTCTATGATTGTAGAGGAATTTGATAAATTTGAAATAATCGAAAATATAATTAAACCAAAGGTTGGAGTTGTCGGTGAGATTTTAGTAAAATACCATCCTGATGCAAATAATAATATTGTAGATGTTATTGAAAAAGAAGGTGCGGAAGTCGTTGTTCCGGATTTGATTGATTTTTTCTTATACACTGCATATAATCCGAATTTTAAGCATGAGAAACTTTCTGGCACATGGAAAGCTAAGACAATAGGTAATTTTTCTATTGCATATATTGAATCGTACCGAAAAGATATGAAAAAAGCATTGGATAACAGTAAAAGATTTCATGCACCTAAGAGTATTCAAGAACTGTCTGATAATGCTAAAGAATATATTTCTTTGGGAAATCAAACGGGTGAAGGCTGGTTTTTAACAGCAGAGATGATAGAGTTGATTAACGATGGGGTACCTAATATTTTTTGTATTCAGCCTTTTGGATGTTTACCAAATCATGTGGTAGGAAAGGGAATGATTAAAAAACTTAGAGATGGATTTCCTGAATCGAATATTGTTGCTATTGATTATGACAGTGGTGCAAGTGAAGTAAATCAACTTAATCGTATTAAACTTATGCTGTCGATGGCATTTAAGAATCTTGAAAAAGATAAGAATAATTTAGACTTTTCATCAAGTCAGATTGTTGAAGAAATAAAAGCATTATAGAAATGGGAGAAGACGCTCTCGTTTCTTTTTGCAAAAAAGAGAAATAAATAAATAATATGTTATAATTAGTTAAAATATTTTATTTGTCGGGTGAGAATATGCAGAGATTATTGAAGAAAATTTATTTGATATTATTGTTGTTGATAATATCTATTGCAATTGTTTTGTTTATTCAATATGGGGAATCAAGAGATTTAATAGAAAATAGAATTCAAGTAGTAACTGAAGTGTCGATGAAGACAACGGTCTATGAGATTAATGAGTGGATAAATGATCAATCGAAGGTAATCGATGAAGCTGTTTATTTCATGACTTTCGATGAATGGAATGAGAGTGTCGTTTTGGATTACTTCATTGATGAATTACATAGAAACAAGAATTTTAAGTCGATTTATTTTGCAACTCCTGGTAATAAAATGATAAATGGAAGTGGTTGGATTCCGCCTGAAGGATTCGATTTAAGAACGAGGATATGGTATCAAAGAGCAATTGAATCAGATGAAACTGTCATAACGGACGCTTTTTTAACTGCATCAGGTGATGCTGATATTATTACAATCGCGAAATCTGTTGTGAACCAATCCGGAGAGTTGCTTGGAGTTGTTGGTGGAGATATTTTGCTGTCTCGAATACAAGAGATAATTGAAGAAAATCATGATGATACATATGGTGTTACATTTTTAATAAACAGCGATGGTCAAATTTTAAATACTGATAAGATAAATGTAAGCGAAGATCAGTTCGACGAAATTATTGATGAGTCTAAAAGAAATATTTTTTCTGACCACCCTATAAATCGCTTCACTATTGTGATGAGTGATATACAAGACGAGATAGGATATTTAGCATTTATGCCTATTGAAAATTCTAATTGGTTTTTAGTAAACTATGCATCTGCAAAGATGATTATTTTAAATAATAATAGTGTTGTAAAAGAATTCTTGATTGTATTTATCATGTTTCTTATTTCGTTTGCGCTTGTTGTGATTGAAATTAAAAATAATATTACAAGTCCTTTTTTGGCAATTGAAAATGAAATGAAAAAAATAGATTTTGAAAAAGATCCAACCTATAGAATTTCATGGAATGAAAACTTAGGATTTGAAAAACTAATTGATAGTGTTAATTACTTGCTCGAAAACATTGAAAATTATATTGAAGTAATTAAGAATGATCAGAAAAAAAAGCAGAATTTAAATGAAGAATTAAAAAAAATGTTAAAACAAACCAAAACTGCTGAAAAAATATTGGCGAGGCAAAAAATTGATCTTGAGGTTCTCTTTAATAATCCTAACGATGCTGTTGTGCGAATAGATAAAAATGATTGTATTATTGATATTAATGAAACTTTTATAAAACTATTTGGTCACACTTTAAGTGAAATATATGGAGAAAAATTAGATGAAATAGTATGTAATAAAGATACATTGGAGGATGCTCGTAATATTACTGATATGGTTTCTAGAGGCGAAGCTGTTATACGTGAAGGTTTACGTTATGATAAGAATAATAAACCAATTTACGCTTTAATCAGTGGTATTCCTATAATATTTGAAAATAAAGTTGTTGGAGGCTACACAACATATAAAGATATTTCGGATAGAACACGAGCGGAAAAAGAAGTAACTACTCAGAAAATGATTTTTGAAGCTTTATTTAAAAATTCTACGGATTCTATTTTACGTTTTGATAATAACAACAATATTATTGATATTAATGAAAGTTTCACTAAACTCTTTGGTTATGAATTAGATGAAGTTAAAGGGAAAGATGTTGATGAAGTTGTAGCAATGGGTTCAATTATTGATGAAGCAAGAATTAATTCTGAATATGTCAAGGGAGGGAATTCCTTACATAAAGAGGGATTGAGATTGAATAAAATGGGTGACTTAATTCCGGTTATAATAAAAGGAGTTCCAATTTTTATTGATGGGAAAGTGAGTGGTGGATATGGGATTTATACAGATATATCTCTACGAAAAAAAGCGGAAAAGGAAGTAATAAAGCAAAGAATGATTTTAGAGGCGCTTTTTAAGAACTCTTCAGATGCCATAGTAATGTTTGATAAGAGGCATTATATTCTGGATGTTAATGAGAATTTCGAAAAATTATTCGGATATTCTTTGAATGAAATCAAGAAAAAGCCTCTTGATAGTGTGTTTTCAACAACTGATAATATTCATGAGACGACACATTTAACAGAGTCCTTATTGATGGGAAATAAAATATTTCTAGAAGGAACTCGTTATGCAAAAGGAAATATTGAAAGGGATGTGATGATTCACGGAGTGCCGATTGTTTTAAATGATGAGGTAATAGGCGGATATGGAATATATACGGATATTTCAGAAAGAAAAAAAGCTGAAAATGAAATAATTCATATGAGTTATCACGATCAATTGACAGGGTTATATAATCGTAGATATTTTGAAGAAGAATTCAAAAGACTTGACCATGAAAGAAATTTACCTCTTGCATTGATTATGGCTGATGTAAATGGTTTAAAACTTATTAATGATGCTTTTGGACATGCTAATGGAGATGAACTTCTTAAGATTACAGCAGATATCATAATAGATACATGCAGACAGAATGAAATTGTTGCGAGACTTGGCGGAGATGAATTTGTTATTCTATTGCCGAACACCACATACAAGGATGCAGAAGAGATTGTAAATAGAATAAAAAATAGTTGTAAGAATCAAGAAATTGAATCTATAGAAATTTCAATATCCTTTGGACTAGATATAAAAAAAGATATGGAAGATACTATAGAGAACTTGTTTAAGCGTGTAGAAGATTTCATGTATAGTCAAAAGCTTGTTGAAAGTCCAAGTGTTCGTGGAAGGATGTTTGAAACAATAATAAGAACTTTGCATGAAAAAAACAAACGTGAAGAAAGACACTCTTCACGAGTTAGTGAGTTGTCCGAAAAAATTGGTAAAGATTATGGACTTAGTGATAGAGAGGTATTTGAACTTAAATCCGCTGGATGGCTTCACGATATTGGAAAGATCGCCATTAATGAAAATATTCTTAATAAGAAAGGCAAATTGACTCATGAAGAAATGGTGGAGATAAAAAGACATCCTGAAATTGGGTATAGAATATTAAATGCTGTTAATGAGATGTCGGAGATTTCAGAGTATGTTTTAGCTCACCACGAAAGATGGGATGGAAAAGGTTATCCAAAAGGCCTTAGTGGAAATCAAATCCCACTACAGGCTAGAATTATTGCGGTTGCAGATTCTTTTGATGCAATGACTAGGGAGAGAACTTACAGAGCAGTGCTTTCTGAAGAAGAAGCGATAGAGGAAATAAGGAGAAATTCTGGCACACAATTCGATCCAAATATCGTTGAAGTGTTTATAAATAAGGTTATGAAAAAAGCGTTAGATTAAAAATCTACGCTTTTTTTAATGATTCGATATTTTCGTTGATATATGATTCGATCCAGTTTATTATCGACCAATCTTTTATATCCACGTCATTTCCTAGAATTTCTTGGATTTCATTTGTTGAAAAACTAAATGATAAGTCATTATATTGATAAGTAAAACTAAGGTTGAATTCTTCTTCGGAGAGAATGAGGCATGTAATTGTTGCTGCGATATTACCAAGTGGTGGTCTGTCGATATTTGAGAGTACTAATACTGCATTTGCTGAAGTTCCCACATTAGGAGTGGAAAAAATCTCTAGATTACCACCGGCGATAATACAATTTGCTTTTAATAAAGAAAGTCCAAGTCCTACATTTCTTGTTTTCCTTGTAGTAAAAAAAGGATCAAGAACTTTATCGAGAGTCATTTGATCCATTCCAATACCATTATCTTGAATAGTCATGGTAAGCAAGTCGATATTGTAATCTTCGTTTATTATAATATTAATATCAGTTGAATTTGCTGTAATAGAATTTCTTGCGATATCAAGTAGATGCAAAGACAAATCTCTCATTTTATTTTCCCCTCAGTGCTTGAAAAACTGACTGTATGGTTCGCTTTTCAACATTTATTGAATTGATTCTTTCGTTGATTTCTTCAAGTCTATGTGCGTCTGAATTAACTAAAATCCTATATTTTTCTGAATACTTTTTTACGTTTTCCAGATGTTTTATTTCTAAAGCATCATAGTTGATATCATCTGGAATAAATCCAAGTTGAGAAATTATGCTATAACTTGATTTGTCTACATGTGCTGGTATAAATAGACCATTATATTCAATAACTTTTTTAAAAAGGTCAGAAAGAGAGATGTTCATAGAAAATAATAATGAGTTATTATAGCTGCTTATAATTTCATCTCTTTCATTTATAATGAGTTGATTGCCAAATTTTTTCTCGTTGTGAGGAAATTTAGAATAGAATTCTTTTAGGTCATTATAAAACGATTTTATTGAATCTAGGTTTTCAAATAGACAGATGATATGAATATCGTCAATTGTCTGAATTTCAATTCCTGGAATAAATAAAATGTTTTTCTCTTTAGCCACATAATCAAAAGCGTCTAAATTTAAAATGTTATTATGATCGGTAATTGCAATGACATCTAAACCTTTTAGCTGCGCCATGTCTATTATATTATTAGGAGTCATATCATCATCTGCACAAGGAGAAAGTGCTGAATGAATATGAAAATCATAAAACAAGTCCATGATTAAAAGGAGAATTCCTTCATTGTTTTATAAACGTCGAATGGCGTTGAAATAATTGGAATATCGTTTTCGGTTGCTTTAATCAATGTGGTTTCTTCTGGTTTTATAGATTCGGGTAGAATAATACAGCTCATTTCTAATAAAGAGGCTACTGCGACAATATTAGAATGAGTTTGAACAGTTATCCAAGCATCTCCTTTTTCTCCTTTAGCCATAACTAAACTAAGTAAATCGCAAGAACGGATATATGTTATTTCTTCATCTAAGTAAGGAACATCATTTAATAGTTTGAAATTTTTATTTTCTAATAATTGATTAATTTTCATTTTCTTCACCTTCAAATTTTTTAAATATACAATCTGTAAATTTCGCTCGATTTTGGACTACATCTTCAGCTAAAGCACGGCAAGATGGAGAACCACATGCCCCACAGTCAATACCGGGTAGTTTTTTCAAAAGAGCATTGATTGCCTCCATTTTTTTAAGGGCTATTGATATATCGTTATCTAATTCCATAATTTTTGAAGGAAGGATTTCTTTATTCCAACAAAGATTTTCAAATTTAAAATTCGAGCGTATTTCATTATTTGAAACTGGATAAGAACTATTGCTGCGATTATCAATGCGATATTTTGCGATAAATGGATTCTCTACATTAAGAGGACCACCAACACATCCGCCGACACATGAATAAGCTTCGATAAAATCGATATTATCTAATTTTCCCAGTTCAATCATATCCAATATTTTTGAGACTTCTTCAATTCCATCAACTACGATGGATTTATCAATTTTTGACACTTTACTTTGTCCGCCAACTCTTCCCCAAAGTTCTCCGTGAAAATTTTGTAAATCGTTTATTTCTTCATTTCTTTGAGTTAATAATATTTTTAGAATTTTAGGAAATAGTTCTTTAATGGACAAAGCTCCATCTAAAGACGATTTATCAATACCGATAGGGTTTTTAATGCTGGTAATTTTTGCTGGACATGGTGACAATAAAAAAATGCCGATGTCATTTTCAGAAATGTTTTTTTCTTCTATTATTTTATTTCTGACATGCCTTGCAGCAACTTCCATAGGTGATTCAAGTCTTGAAATATTTTTGATTAATTCAGGATTTTTTATTTGAATCAACCTTGTAACGGCTGGACAATATGTCGAAATAATTGGTTTCACGGTAGAATTGCAAAGCGATAAGTCTTTTAAATAGACAGATAGAACTTCAGCATAATAAGAAGCATCTATAATTTGTTCAAATCCCAAAGATTTAAGCGCAAGATTTATTGAGTTTTTTGAATATTTTTGTGAAAATTGGGCATAAAAAGATAATGAGGGTAATGCAATATTATACTTATATTGTTGTAATTCTATTAAAGAATCGGTTATGGCAGTTTTTGCATTGTAAGGGCAAACTTTAAGACACATGCAACAATCAATACATTTTTCGCTGATGATTTTTGCTTTTCCATCGATAATTCGTATGGCTTGAGTTGGACAATTTTGCATGCAGACTGTACATCCAGTACAGAGGTCCGGTCTTAATATTACAGAGTGAAAGTATTCTTTATTCATGACTATCTCTCCTATATAAAAATTGTTATTTCGAGTTTAGTGTATTTACCAAATTCTGAAGTAATAGAGAATTCGTTCGAGCATTTTTTTATATTTGGAAGACCCATTCCCGCACCAAAACCCATCTCTCTTATTTCATGAGTTGCGGTTGAATATCCTTCCTTCATTGCAAGTTCAATGTTTTCTATACCTGGACCTTTATCGATTGCGGTGATTTTGATAGAGTCTTCTTCAATATATAGAATTATTTTTCCTCCATGGGAGTGAATTGCAATGTTGATTTCTGCTTCATATGTTGCTATTGCGGCTCTTCTAATGATTTTAGAATCAATGCCTAAGAGTTTAAGAACTTTTTTAATATTGCTTGAAGCTTCACCGGCTGTTGAAAAATTAAGATTTGAAATAGTGTATTCAAATTTCATTATACTCTAATTCCTCTCATTCCTTTTTGATATAGAATACCTGTTGCATCAAACATTGATATATTTGTAGATAGTAATATTATATCGTTTTCATCAGCCATTTCAATAATATCTTCTGTTGGTTTTTTACCCCTAACGAAGATAATTAATTTTAAATCAATCATTTCAGCTGTTCTAATTACTTGCTGATTGCAAAGACCAGTAATAAGTAAAGTGTGATCATCTTTAATGAAGGCAAGGACATCACTCATTAAATCACTACTGCATGCTCTTGTGAAATTGTTAATATTTTGGATTTCTCCTGTAATTATATTACAGTTGATTTCTTTAATAATCTGATTGAGATTCATATACCCTCCGAATAGTTAAATATTTAACACAAGTATAACATAATTGTTTGGGTAAATAACACTACTAAATGAAAAAAAACAAAATAAAATAAGTGGTTTTAGCGATAGATTAATAAAAATTTAACAAATTATCGTTAATCTATTCACAAAATAAATAAAGTGTACTATACTGTACTAGGTAATAATTCGGTAAACCGAAGGGAGGAAAAAGTTTGAAAAATACAAAGGGTAAATTCGTAGATTTGGACACGAAAAAACTAGATATTGAAAAACTTAAAGAGTTAGATGCTTATATTGAATCTTTAGAAGATAAAGAAGGTAATCTAATTCATGTGCTTCACAAAGGGCAAAGTTTGTTTGGCTATTTACCAGAAAATTTACAGCTTTATATCGCTAGAAAGATTGGTCTTCCAGCGTCTAAAGTTAATGGTGTTGTAAGTTTTTATTCGTTTTTCACGCAAAAACCAAGAGGAAAGCATACTATCAGTATGTGTATGGGAACAGCGTGTTATGTTAAAGGTGCCGACAAAATTTTCGATGCTTTTAAAGCTGAGTTAAATGTTGGAAACAATGAAATGACTGAAGACAAAATGTTTACATTAAAAGACATAAGATGCGTAGGTGCATGTGGTCTTGCACCGGTAGTATTAGTTGATGATAAAGTATACGGACATGTGACTGTAGAACAGGTTAAAGAGATAATCGATAAATACAGGAAGGAGGATTAAAATGGCTATTAAGTCTTTAGACGAACTAAAAAAAATCAGAGATGCTTCGAAAAAAAAGGTTGATTTAAGAGAAAAAGGCGAAAGCACAGATAATATGATTGAGTTATTGGTTGGAATGGCTACTTGTGGTATTGCAGCAGGTGCTAGAGAAACTATGAAGGCATTAAATGATGCGATTGAAGAAGCTGGACTAGATAATGTTAAAGTTATACAAGTTGGATGTATGGGATATTGCCATTCTGAGCCTACCGTTCAAGCAAGTATACCGGGGAAAGAACCAATACTTTTTGGAAATGTTGATGTTGATACAGCAAAAAATATTATTGATAAGTATATTATCAGTGGTGAACTGCTAGACGATCATGTCTTAAATAGAACTTTTAGGAAGGCATAAGGAGGGGAGAAAATTTGTCAAATTATAGAATGCACGTTATGGTATGTGCCGGTACAGGTTGTGAAGCAGCAGAAAGCAAAATCATAATCGAGAATTTTAAAGAAGAACTTAAATTAAAAGGTTACGATCAAGAAATTCAAGTTGTAAAAACTGGCTGCTTTGGTTTTTGTGGACAAGGACCTATAGTTAAAATTCAACCCGATAATGTATTTTACGTTAAAGTGACTCCTGCTGATGTAAAAGAAATAATTGAAGAACACATTATAAAAGGTAGAAGAGTAGAAAGATTACTATTTGAAGATCCAAAAGAAAAAGTTAAATTAGAAAAACATGACAATATGGATTTTTATAAAAAACAATATAGAATCGCTCTTAGAAATTGTGGATTTATCAATCCTGAAGATATCGAAGAGTATATTGCATTTGAGGGATACGAAGCATTAGGTAAAGTTTTAACTGAAATGCAACCTGAAGATGTTATTGAAATTGTTAAAGCGAGTGGATTAAGAGGCCGTGGTGGCGGTGGATTCCCAGCAGGAGTCAAGTGGGGATTTACTAAAAACTCTCCAGGAGATGAAAAATACGTTATTTGTAATGCTGATGAGGGTGATCCAGGTGCTTTCATGGACCGTTCAATACTTGAAGGGGATCCGCATTCAATTTTAGAAGCTATGGCAATTGCGGGTTATGCAACAGGTGCAAATAGTGGGATTGTTTACATTAGAGCAGAGTATCCATTAGCGATAAAAAGACTGGAAATTGCAATAGATCAAGCAAGAGAAATGGGACTATTAGGCGAAAATATTTTCGAAAGTGGTTTTGATTTTGATATTATTTTAAAACTTGGAGCTGGAGCTTTTGTTTGTGGTGAAGAAACAGCACTTATCCATTCTATGGAAGGTTGTCGTGGTGAACCAACTAAAAAGCCACCATTTCCAGCAGAATCAGGATATAGAGGAAAACCGACTACTGTAAATAATGTTGAAACATTAGCAAATGTTTGTCCGATTATTCTAAAAGGTTCTGAGTGGTTCAGTAGCATAGGAACTGAAACTTCTAAAGGAACAAAAGTGTTTGCTTTAGCGGGAAAAGTCAATAATGTCGGGCTAGTTGAAGTACCTATGGGTACAACATTGAGAGAAATTATTTTTGAAATCGGTGGCGGAATTTGTGATGGCAAAAAATTCAAAGCTGTACAAACAGGTGGTCCATCTGGTGGAGTAATCACTGAGAAAGATCTTGATACACCAATTGACTATGAAAGTATAAAAGAAATTGGTTCTATGATGGGTTCTGGTGGAATGATTGTAATGGATGAAGATAATGATATGGTTGAAATTGCAAAATTCTATCTGGATTTTACTCAAGATGAATCTTGTGGTAAATGTACACCATGTAGAATTGGTACAAAGAGAATGTATGAAATATTGGAGAGATTGACAAATCTTGAAGGTGACATGGAAGACTTAGAAAAACTTGTAGATTTAGGAAATATGATTAAAGACACTGCTCTTTGTGGATTGGGACAAACGGCTCCAAATCCAGTTCTAAGCACAATGAGATATTTTCCTGAAGAATATGAAGCTTATGCAAAAAGAGAAAAAACAAAGTCTTATAGAATAGATCCAGAAAAATGTATCGGATGTACATTGTGTGCAAAGGCATGTCCTGTAAATTGTATTACCGGCAAAGTTAAGGAAGCTCATGTAATTGATGAGAGTGCTTGTATTGCTTGTGGTGCTTGTTTTACAGTATGTAAGTTCGATGCAGTTATAAAACCATAAGGAGGTGGAATAAGATGGCTATAGTTAAAGCGACTATCAATGGTATGGAGGTAGAAGTACAGAGCGGTACTACAATTCTTGAAGCTGCAAAGAAGATTGGAGTGCGTATTCCTACTTTATGTCATTTAAATTTGGAAGGCACAGGTATTGTCAATCGAGTGGCATCTTGTCGTGTGTGTGTGGTTGAAGTTGAGGGAAGACCGGCTCTTGCTCCATCTTGTGCAGAGAAGATTACAAATGGTATGGTTATTAATACGAATTCTACTAGAGCGATTACTGGTCGCCGTATGGCGGTGGAATTGCTTTTATCAAATCATCCACAAGATTGTTTGACTTGTGCAAAAAATTTAGATTGTGAATTACAATCTTTAGCTCAAGAGTTGGGTATTAGAGAGATTAAATGGCAAGGCGAAAAAATGGATTACCCTATAGATAAATCTTCGTTTTCTTTGATAAAAGATCCAAATAAATGTATTATGTGTAGAAGATGTGAAACTGTGTGTAATGAAGTGCAAACAGTAGGCGTTTTATCGGGAATAAATAGAGGGTTCAATGCATTCGTAGGACCTGCATTCAACTTGGATGTGGCAAACACAGCTTGTACTTATTGTGGACAATGTGTTGCAGTTTGTCCAACTGGTGCATTGACTGAAGTAAATGATGTAGGAAGAGTTTGGAGAGTATTAAACAATCCTGATAAACACGTCGTTGTACAGGTTGCTCCAGCAATTCGTGTTGCTATTGGTGAAATGTTCGGTATGGAGTCAGGTTCAGTTACTACTGGACAATTAGCGGCATCTCTAAGAAAGTTAGGATTTGATGGCATCTTTGATACAGATTTTGCTGCAGACCTTACAATCATGGAAGAAGCATCAGAACTTGTTCATAGAATTAAACATGGTGGTAGATTACCAATGTTGACATCTTGTTGCCCGGCTTGGGTTAAATTCTTTGAGCATCAATTTCCAGATTTACTTGATATCCCGTCTTCATGCAAATCACCACAAATTATGATGGGTAGTATTGTCAAGACGTATTATGCTGAGAAAAAAGGACTAGATCCTAAGGATATTGTTGTTGTATCTGTAATGCCTTGTTTAGCTAAAAAGGCTGAAGCAACAAGACCTGAATTAACAAAAGATTATAATAATGATGTCGACCTAGTTTTATCAACTAGAGAATATGGTGCAATGCTGAAAGAAGCTGGTGTGCAATTTGATCAACTTCCCGAAGAAGATTTTGATCATATGCTAGGGGAAAGTACAGGAGCTAGTGTCATCTTCGGTACAACTGGTGGTGTTATCGAGGCGGCTGTACGTACTGCCTATGAATGGATTACTGGTGAAGAACTAGACGATGTTGAATTCCATGCTTTGAGAGGTCTGGAAGGTATTCGTTCAGCAACTATCAAGGTTGGCGATATGGATCTTAATATTGGTATTGCCCATGGTTTAGGAAATGCAAGAAAGTTGCTTGAAGATATCAGAGATGGTAAGAGTCAGTATCACGCTATTGAGATAATGGCTTGCCCTGGTGGATGTATAGGCGGGGGTGGACAACCTTATCATAAAGGTGATATGGAAGTTATCAAGAAGCGTCAAGAAGCTATTTACAAAGAAGATAGAAGTAAAGTTAGAAGAAAGTCTCATGAAAATACTGAGATTATCAAGCTTTATGAAGAATTTCTTGGAGAACCTTATGGACATAAGGCTCATGAATTATTACACACTTATTATATTCCAAGAGAAACTATATAATAATTACGATATTATCAATACTGATGGAAGTGCATATGCACTTCCATTTCTATTTTTTTCGATAATGCTTTATAATGTATATATTAAAGAAGAAAAGGAGCATAAAATGATTAAAGGTATTATTTTTGATATGGATGGTACATTAATTGATACAAATGATTTGGTAATAGATTGTATTAAGAAAACGGTTAATAAATATTTAGGTTATATTCCAGAGAAAGATTCTTTTAATGAAATTCTTGGAAAACCTTTGGATGTTCAGATGAGTTTTTTTAGTGAAGAGCATACAACTGAAATGGTAGATTACTATAGAAAGATATATTTAGAAAGGCGAGATGAAGATACCAAGATATTTCCAGGCATTATGGAGTTGTTAAAAGCATTGAATGAGAGCAAAATGAAGATGGCTATTGTTTCTAATAAAGGTAGAAGAGGAATCAATCACGGACTCGAAATGTTTAATATGAAAGATTTCTTTGAAATAACTTTATCTGTAGTAGATGTAGAAAATAAGAAACCTCATCCTGAAGCGATTAATAAAGTTCTGCAAATCTGGAATATGAGAAAAGAAGAGGTTTTATTTGTAGGGGATAGTCATAATGATATCCTTGCAGCGAATAATGCAGGAGTTAAATCAGTCTTGGTTGGATGGTCTATTTTACCGAAAGAACAATTCGAAAATTTGAAAATTGATTATATTATCGATAAACCTATGGAAATCATAACGGTTATTTAATAATTTTATATGAAATTCCGTCGAAAAAAGTCGTAAATTGTAGTTGAGAGAATATTCTTATCAAAGGATTTACTGTATTGAATTTGACTAAATATGTCATAAGGAATATTATAACGGTATATAAATGTTTCAATTGGTTAATTAAATGTTTTTATAAACATTAATTATAAAAAAAAATTGAGGGGGAAACATTAATGAAAAAAACATTATCACTTTTGTTAGTATTAGTATTAATGATGACTGCTTTAGCAGGATGCTCAACTACTGAGCCGGCAGCTGAGGGAGATGCACCGGTTGTTGTTAGAGAATTATCATTTGCAACAGGCGGAACTTCAGGAACTTACTATCCACTTGGTGGAGCAATTGCAGCAGTATGGAATGAAAACATTGCTGATCTTAATGTAACTATTCAACCAGCTGGAGCATCTGTTGAAAACATCAATAGATTATCTAGTGGTGAAGTAGATTTAGGACTTGCTATGAATAATGTTGCTGACAGTGCATATAATGGCGTTGGAGACAGTTTTCCAGAAGCACTTACAAGCTTTTATGCTATCGGCGTAGTTTACCCAGAGGTTATGCATGTAGTTACTACTCAAAAGAGTGGAATTACATCAATTGCTGACTTACAAGGTAAAAGAGTAAACCCAGGCCCTCCAGGATCTGGAACATATGTTACTGCTATGGAAATATTAGATGCATTTGGCGTTACTGAGTATGATTCAAACCCAGGTAGCTTTACTGATGCTGTTGCTGGAATGAAAGACGGTACTTTAGATGCAGCATTTGCTGTAATCGCTTTCCCTGGTTCTGCAGTAGTTGAAATGGGAATGTCAAGAGACGTTAAGATTCTTGAAATTGATGG
>DAOUQP010000010.1 GCA_030625575.1 Eubacteriales bacterium
AAAAAACATAAAACTTCTTTAAAATTAATCATACGTAAACAGTATTTCGGTATTTCGACTTTTCAGCTTTTGTATTTTGCACTCGTTATCCGTTACTTATTATCCATTGTTTAATTATTTTATTTAAAAACTTAGTTTTCATATGCTTTTTACTTAATATTTTTGCTATGGAGAATTTTGCAAGCGCTTTCTGTGACGAAATGCAATGCAAAAGTGTAACACCCTAAATTGAATTTAATTGTTAGATTGTTTCATTAATGATTGCTTTAATCGCCAGCCGTCACAACTAAAAACAATCAGATGGCTGTGATGGACAAGTCTGTCTATGAGGGCAGCCGTGAACTGACCACTTGTTTAATTGCATCAACTAATTCTCCTTCTCTCAAATCTTCAATTCTCAAATATAATGCACCTAATTGATCAGCCATTTTTTTTGCTAAACCCAATTTTAAAAATCCAGTCTCTGTATCAAGAACAACAAAGTCGACATTTTCTTTTGATGCAGCTTTAGATATTTCTTCAATTTCAGTAATTATTTTTTTACCAAACATTGATACATTCCCTCTACCATCAGAAATAATAACAACAATTGGAACAATATTATTATCTTTTGCCTTTTTGCTTTTTATAAAATCTACTGTAGTTTTGACTCCAAGAGCCAGAGGTGTTTTCCCGCCTGTCTGTATTTTTTGCAATCTGTTAACAGCAAGATCTATACTTCGTGTTGGGTTAAGAATTACTTCTGCTTCATTTCCTCTGAAAGTAATCAATCCTACTGTATCTCTTTTTTGATAAGCATCTTGCAGTAAAGAAAACACTGCCCCTTTTGCCTCTCTCATTCTTTTATCAATTCCCATTGAGCCACTTGCATCAACAAGAAACATAATCAGATTTCCGATACGTTTCTCTCTAATTTTTTCGCGAATATCTTCACATTTAATCGATATCAATAAATCAGATTTTTTACGACTTTTTTGATGTGGTGCTGCATTCCGCAAAGTTGCATCAAAAGCAATGTCAGTTATTTTACCTTTAGGTAATTTGTACTTTATATATCTTCCCATCTTACTATTACTTAAAGTTTTAGTTCTTCTTCCAGATCCTTGAACTTTCAATCTTTTGCTAACTAAATCACTGAGAATGTCTCTTGCTACAAAGTTTTCATCGATATCAAAATATTCTTCTTCGAACTCCAACGGAGCATCTAACTCTTGATTTTCTAATTCATCCTCTAAGTCATTTTTATCTTCTAAATCACTTTCCTCTTTTGTTTCCGTCTCAGCTGTGTCTGAATCTGTATTTTCAGGTTCAGAAGTATCTGCCTTGGTATTTTCTTGAGCTTCATTTTGTGATTGATCTTCATTATGATTATCATCTTGTTGTTCCATCATTGATGGTGGCGTTCTATATCGGTGAATTAACGCCAAATCAAGTATGTCTTGAATATCTTTCATCGAAACAATTTTTCTACCATCAAAAGCAGCGTTCGCCTTAGCTCCCAATGTTAATGAAATGTCCCCTCGATGACCGGAAACAAATGCCTCGGAACATAATTTTGCTATCACAGTTAGTAAACTATCAGGAATACTAACTGATTTTAGAAGATCTTTAGCCGTGGTTATTTTGTGAAATAGTTTTTCTTCATTTTCTTGAAATTTTGATATGAATTCATTGGGATTAGATTCGAATTCCAATCTGCGATTAATTATCTCAATTCTTTCAGCAAGAATGTTGGAACCTTCAATCTCAACATAAAACCCAAATCTATCTAGTAATTGTGGTTTCAGATAACCTTCCTCAGGATTCATTGATCCTAGAAGTATAAAATTACTATCATGGCTATATGATAATCCTTCACGCTCAACTCGATTAACATGCATTGATGACACCTCTAATATCAAATTTGTAATAGCATCTGATAATAGATTGACCTCATCAATATATAAAATCCCATCATTTGCTTGATACAATAATCCTGCTTCAAACTCAATTTTACCTTCCATCAAAGCTATTTCTATATTTAATGATCCAAGAACTCTATCTTCTGTTGCATTTAGCGGTACCGTATGAACTTTAAGTCCTTTCATTAAATGCGTAATTGACCTTACGATAGTAGATTTAGCAGTTCCTTTTTGTCCTGATAACAATACTCCACCAATTTCAGGGCAAATAAGATTCAGAAGTATAGCTTTTTTTAGCTTTTCTTGTCCGACAATTGCGGTAAATGGATATAATGAATCATGCATTTTCATGTTCCTTATTATCCCACTTCATTAAAGCATCTACACTCAATCCGCTCTCATCAAATGGACTTCTCCTCATTCTATGAGGTAAAACCATTTCTGCCGCTTCAAAAATATCTTGTCTTTCAACATTTCTTCTTAAATGATAAGCTGCAATTGTTTTAGCAGTCTTAATCATTGTGATGTCAGCTCTATGGCCATCTACACCTAATTCAATAGATATTTCTGCAGTTAATGACAATAATTCTGGTGCTACATTTACAATTTTCAGCATCTCTTTTGCTTTTGATATTTGCACTGAAATTTCTTCGTCGGAACTTATATAATTCTCACAAAATCCTTTGTGTTCTTCTTCAAATGCTAGTCTTCTTTTAATTACTTCAACTCTTTTATCAATTTCCTTTTCACCAACAACTTCGACAGTTAATCCGAATCTATCAAGCAATTGTGGTCTTAGATCTCCTTCTTCAGGATTCATTGTTCCTATTAGAACAAATTTTGCGGGATGGCTATATGACACACCTTCGCGTTCTACAATATTTTTACCCATTGCAGCTGAATCAAGAAGGATATCGACAATATGATCATCTAAGAGATTAATTTCATCGACATACAAAACATTTCCATTTGAAGATGCTAAGATTCCTGGTTCAAATTTCTTCTTACCTTCTTTCAAAGCATATTCAATATCTAAAGTACCGACAACTCTATCTTCTGTAGCGCCTATTGGTAAATCTACAACTCTTATTTTTTGTCTTTCCGTTTCTAGTACATTTCCATTATCAAGTGATTGTTTACATTCATTACAAAATTGTGTTTCCGTTTCAGGTGAACAACCAAACTTGCAATTCTTAACTATTTCTCTTTCAGGCAATAGATATACTAACGCTCTTACAGCCGTTGATTTGGCAGTTCCTTTTTCACCCTTAATCAACACACCACCAATACTAGGATTAATTATATTTAAAATTAGAGCTTTTTTCATTTGTTCCTGTCCAACAATAGCTGAAAATGGATATATTCTTTTTATTTCACTCATGACTGTCCCCTTTAACGTATTTGATATAATGTATTTTTACGTACATTCACTGTGATCAACACTTCTACTTTCTAGGCGATTCTTCCTCTGCTACCTATTCTCCAGAAAGTGTTTCATTTATTCTGTTTATTAAAGCATCATGGATTCCTTTATTTTCGCCCAATCCTTCTAGAATGCAAGTTACTTCAATGCCTCTTTCTTCAAGTAATGTTTTATATGAATCCTCATCACCTGCCATATCATTCATTGCATGATCTCCAGCTACTATCATTAATGGCATTATCGTAACTTTTTTATATTTCTTAACAATAAGATTAACTATGTGATTAATTTTAGGATATCCTTCTACATTCGCAATATGAATATCACTTCTTTTATCACTCAACTTATTTTGAAGCATACTATAACACGCATTTGCAAAATGTTGCGTTCCGTGTCCCATTAGTATAATTCCTTCATTATTTATCTCTTTTGGGAGTCTCTCTAGTAAAACATCAACTATGTTATCATAATGATGTTCTTTGTTAAGAAGAGGTGATCCTATAGTGATTTTAATATCAGTTTTATGTTTAACAATCGCTATAGCATTTTGGATTTTTTCATATTCAAATCCAGGAATAACATGTAATGGTTGAATATGTAGCTCAACGATTCCTTCTGCTATCATCTTTTCTATCGCCTCAATAGGAGTATCTATATATTATCTCGTTCTTTAAGTTTCTTAATTATAAATTTTGAAGTAAATGCACGTTTTACATTATATTGTGAGTACTCTTTGCTAATTCTATTTTCAATACTATCGATACATTTTTCTCTGGTTTCCTTGAAACTTGTTCCAAAATTTACTACTAATAATCCTTTTGTCACCATATCTCTCTTTAAACCTCTAAGTATTTTCTAATTCCCCTTCAATTTCTAAAAACCGCTCTTTTAATTTTGTTATCTCTTCATCAGAAGCATCCCAATATCCACGTTGATTATATTCAAGCATACTCTCAATTATATTGTTATATGCCCATTTATTATTCTCTATCATTCGTTTTCGCAAAACATCATCATCGACGTACAAATTCATAAGTTCGTCAAATATCCATTGTTTTACGCTATTTGTGGTTGCAGCTAGACCTAATATATTTTCAAATCTCTGATGAATTTTTTGGACTCCATGGTATTTATGTTCAAGCATTCCATCAATCCATTTTGGATTAAGTAATCTTGTACGCACTCCTCTTTCAATCGATTTATTTACCCCTTCAGTTTCAATCTTCTCACCAGTTGTATCAGTAATATAAACTTTCGCTTTCTTTCCTTTAATCATTTCTACTGACTTCGATAGTCCACCAAAATATTCGTAGTAGTGATCAAGATCAGTAACTTCATATTCATGATTACTTCTAATCTGAGAAACTATATCAACACATTTCAAGTTTTGATTTAAAAGATATTCTGATTCATAGCCTCTATAGTTTTTACTATATACATGTTTCAAATTATCAATAAACATCTGACCGATATCCTCTTCATCAGTCCAATTTTTAGTTTCAATCAACTTTGAAATTCCAGTTCCATACTCCCCTTCAGCGGGGCCAAATAATCTAGAATAAGAAAGTTCTCTTGCTTGATCATGATTATAGCCTTTATCCAAAAGATCTATATATATCTTGTTTGAATTGGCTTTGAAAAAATTATCTTCATCACACTCGTCCAGTTCATAAATTCTTTTAAATATCCTATTAAAATCATCGACAATATTTGGGAACATATCTCTAAAAAAACCACACATATTAATAGTTATATCTATTCTAGATCTTCCTAATTTTTCAAGTGGAATAATCTCATATTCTGGTTCAAAATTCATTCCATTTCTTTTCACGTCAACACCTAAATAACTAAGTATTTGCCCTACTGTTTCCCCTTGTGTTCTAGATGTTTCTAATCCCCAAAGTATAATAGCTACGCTATTTGGATACTCTCCATGCTCTCGAACATAATTATTTATTGTATTGTCAGCAATTTCAGCTCCTCGACAAACAGCTGCTTCCGATGGAACTGCCAATGGATCAAACTGATATAAATTACTTCCAGAAGGGAAAACTTCCGGACTTCTAATACTATCACCCGCAAGTTTCATATCAATATATTCACCAGATAATCCAGATATTAATCCTTTGAATTCATTATTGATTTTGCTAGTTTGGTAACAGCTAATTCCAAAATCGATTGTTGCTCGAAACTGGTTTTTTATTTCATCATTTATATATGAATAAAATTCAATATTGCTATTATAAAAATAACTATCAATATATTCGCCAGCTTCAACATCTAAAGATGTAAGAAGTTCTGTTTTATCACTTTTTAATATCACATCATAATCAATTCCTGAGTTTTCAGCAAGAAGTCTCCTAATAGATTTTATTTTCCCTCTATCATATCTTAAAATGAATTTCATATAATCAATTGCTTCCTCTTCTCTATAACTTTCGCCAAATTTGTGAAGCCCATATGGAATTAAAGATCGTTTCATTCTATATAATTCTTTTTCAATTTCTTCAAAATCATTAGAATTCAAGTTAAGCTCTTCGGCTTTTTCCTTAATTACATTTTCAATTGTTATAAGTCTATTTGTATCTTTCCATTTTGCTTCCTCATATTCGTTTAGAACTACTTCCAAATTGAGATATCCCCCATAAAGCTCACCAACTTTGTATGTTGGCGGCTGATAACTGACCAAAGTCCCATGACTTCGTCTTTTAGCAATCATAGCTTCTGATGGATTCCCGCAATAATACAGATACAAATGAGGCATATCATCAATAAGTTTATCGGGGAAACAATCTCCAGACATCCCGCTTTCCTTTCCACCTAAGAATTCAATCGTTCCGTGTGTACCAATATGTATAATGACGTCTGCTTTGAATTCCTCTTTTAACCATTTATAAAATGCAATGTATTGATGGGTTGGCAACAATTCTTTATCATGATACGCTTTTTCAACATTTTCATGAATTCCCCTCGTTGGCTGTAAACCAACAAACAAATTTCCATTAATTATGCCTGGAATTAGAAATGAATTTTTATCACTCATTACATCCCCTGGCGATTCACCCCACTGCTCGACAATGGTTTTTTTATAAATCTCGGTTTCTAAAGATTCATCATATGCTTGTTTATCATATTTGATCATCGAATCATTATCATCTATCCATTCCCCCGAATTAATGATTTTTTGCGTAAATGAATCCATCAAATCTTGAGCACTCATTTGAGCCAAATCATATTTTTCAAATTCAAGTATTTTTGTTATATTACTAATAGATTCAAAGGTATCAAGAAAGGCCCCTCCAAAAAGATTTGCTTCTCCAGGAGGATAATTGTATCCGATTATTGCTACTTTTTTTTCGCTGTTCGGTTTTTTTCTTAATATCAACCACTTTTCGATTCGATATATTAACCGTTCTACGCGTTCATCAATAAGTTCGATATCATTTAATTCAATACAATGTTTTTTATTGAATACACCATCATTCAATGCACCAACAATAATATTATCAATACAACCATCAAGTTCTGGCATCATTAACGTAACTAAAAACTCTGAAGTATTCAATCCTTCTTTTGAATTTTTCCAATCTTTTATTTTTCTTCTTGTCATAAAAAACGGATGCAAAATTGGAACTTTAAGCTCTTTCAACACATTTACTGCTCCGTCAGCATCTCCACCCATAGGACCGGCGCCTAATCTAAAAGGCATAAAATTCACAATCATATCTACTTGCTTATTCTCAATTGTATTAAACAAGAAATCTCGTAACTCCTCTTGTTTCCTCACCGTTGATTTTGTAAAAGCTATCGGTATAATATTCATGCGTTTTTCAAGTTTTTTGACTATCTTCCCTACAGCCGCAGCTGTATAATTCGGATAATTCCCTCCTGAATACAAAACAGCAACAGTACTTCGCTCTCTCTCATATAAATGATCTTCCGTATAATCATTATAAGTATTATAATACTTCATTATTTCAGGATCACATATTCCTATTTCCCTTTCAACGGTAGGCTCTTGTGGTTTAGGTACAGTTTTTTCACCACCATATTCTGACAATATCAAAAACAACATATTTAAAATATCTCTGTAATGTGAACTCCTAAGATATTTGCAAATAAGAAAATAATTTTCCGAATCTTTTGATGTATTTAAGTTCATCATCAAATTATCTTTTTCAGCCATACCGGATTTGCCCATCATGCTCGAAGACATTTTAAAGTCACCCAATTTTGCTAATTTTTTTAACGCTCCTTTTCCACCAAGTGAAACAATATCGGTAGAGCTAGTTTCACAACTTTCCAAAATTACTTTTACCAGTTCTTGTGGAGTTCCCATTAAATCAAGAATTACAAGATCGGCATTTTTTATAGCTAATTGTAATTGATAATTTTTTGTGTTTTGGATATTGCTAGCGACATAAAAAATCTCTAATTCAAAATTATCTGTATAGCTTTCTTTTATTTCATCGCTGGCTCTAACTAAATTGCTGAGTATCGTTCCCGAAACAGAAGCAATAACAATCTTTATCATTTATTTCTCCTCCTAACCAATAAAACTTCGAGACATCAAGCCTCATAGTACGATAGCCAGCCCAATTGGACTGGCTAATTAATAACATTTTTGGGATAATAAATAGCCCTTTCAAGTTCTGAATGATTAATTTCAGCAGCGTTTATTTTGAATACACTTTTTAGCACTTTATCATTAATAATATTCTCAGACAAACCTTCGATTACTACTTTCCCTTGATCAATAACAACTATTTTATCAGAATATTGAATTGCTTGATTTATATCATGCAATACCATAACCACCGTTAATCCATCAGTTATATTTAGACTTTTAATCAATTCTAAAAGTTCTATTTGATGACATAGATCCAAATACGTAGTAGGTTCATCCAAAAGCAGTACTTGAGGTTTTTGCGCTAAGGCCATCGCAATCCAAACTCGTTGTTTTTCACCACCGGACAAAGTTCCTAATTTCCTATTTTCAAATTCTTCAACACTGGTTCTTTTCATTGCCCAATTAACTATTTCTGAATCTTCTTTAGTTTCGCCACTAAACCAACCTGAATAAGCGAATCGCCCATAGCTTACCAGTTCTTTTACACTAATATCTTTTGGACAATCATATTGCTGAGATAATACTGCAACATTTTTTGCAAATATCATTCCCTTAATTTTTTTTATATCTCTATTTTCAAAACAAATCATTCCACTCGATATTTTAACAGTCCTCGATATCGCTTTTATAATAGTACTTTTCCCTGATCCGTTCGGGCCAACGATTGACAATATTTTACCCTTTGCTATTTCCAAATTCAAATTGTCTATTACCTTCTTTTTTTCATAATCAACATACAAATTTTGAATTGAAATAATCGTTTTATCCATAATTATGCCCTCCTTAGAAGGTACAAAAAGAATGGTGCACCTAAAATTGCCATAACTATACCTACAGGTATTTCAACCGGATTGAATATCATTCTCGCAAATGTATCACAAAGCATAACCACTGCTGAACCCAACACTGCAGATGCAGGAAGTAAATATTTGTGATTAGAGCCTATTATCATTCTGGCCGTGTGAGGAACAATAAGTCCAACGAAGCCCAATAACCCAACAACTGAAACTGCACTTGCCGCAAGCAATGCAGCTATTGCAGTAAATTTTAACCGCGTTGTTTCAACATTCATACCCAGGCCTTTTGCTACATCATCCCCTAAAACAAGAATATTTAATTTTTTTGACATTAACATTACTGCAATAAATCCTGCAATTGTATAAGGTAAAATTGTATCTACTTGTGGCCAACTCCGTGTAGATAATCCTCCCGACATAAATGTTAACGCTCCGTGTACTTTATCACTATTAAATATCATGAGTGCAGAAATTCCAGCTCCAAAAAGAGAAGATACTGCAACACCGGCTAAAATAACTCTCGTTGGCTGTATACCATTCTTCCATGCTAAAATATATATTAGTATTGCTGCAAACATCGATCCAACAAAAGCTGCAGGAGCTAACAACATTTGATGTTCAGGAAACAAAATCAAAACTAATATACCGGCAAATCCTCCACCAGCTGAAATGCCAATGATTCCTGGATCAGCCAGTGGATTTCTCATTACACCTTGCAAAATTGTTCCGGACAGAGCGAGATTGATTCCCACCAATCCCGCAACTATAGTTCTTGGTAGCCGAATGTTCCATATTACCAATCTATTATTATTCATTTCAGAATTGATCAAAGATTTCACAACATCAGAAATACTCAAATCCATCGCACCATAAATATTACTCAGAAAAAATCCAATCATCATTAGTAATGCAAAGATCATGATTATCCCAATACGATAAGAATTACTCTGTATTTGATTCATTACCAAACACCTTTGGATAAACATATTTCGCCATTATTTCTATCCCCTCACCATAATACTCACCTGGGTTATTCAAAAAATATTCTTGTGGTAGAAAATGTATATTACCTTCTTTAACGGCTCTTAATTCTCCCCATATTAGGTTATTTGAAATTTCACTTTTTAATTTTTCATCAGCAACTTCTTGCGATTTTACCATAGTTGTAAATAGTATTACATCTGGATCAAATTCAACAATTTTTTCCATACTAAAAGGCATAGTTTCGCCTCCCATTTTTACAGGTTGTTCTCCTTCAGAAATATTTTTAAGTTTCAATATTTTAGCAATATCACCCGCTATACTATTTTCCAATTTTATCGAAACTTCTTTTGAAGAAATATATAAAATCGCAATTTTTTTAGGTGTTTCAGGTAATTTTGAAACAATTTCATCTCTTTTGCTAATCAATTTTTTAATTATTTTTTCTGCTTTTTCTTCTTCACCAGTTATCTTGGCAAACATATCAAATTTTTCAACAACATCATCAAATGTTTTAATTTCTAGTACAATTACTGGAATATTACTTTGTTCTAATATTGGTACAAGTTTATTGTGCAATCCTACTTGAGCAATAACAAGATCCGGATGAAGTGAAACCAATTTTTCAATATTTATATTATAAACGGCACCAACCGTTTCAAGAGCTTCCGTTCCCACCGGATCAAGACTCCCTTTCCCATCTGGTTTCGCAATGGACTCCCCACCAATTGAGTACAATATCCCTAGATTCGTTCCTGAAATCGCAGCAATTCTTTCAGGTATTTTTTCCAAAACAACAGTATTTCCTAAATCATCTGTTAATGTGATTGCTTCAAACTCTACCACTTCTGTTTGTAATGATTTAGCTTCTTCAGTCTTTGTTTCAACATTTGATGTAAGCGTTTCATCCATTACTTCTTCCTTTTTTGTACAACCAAACATACACATACACATACACAATAGCGCTACTACAATTACTGCTAAATACTTCTTTTTCATTTTCAAATCCTCCTATACAATAAGTTTAGTATCATCAACTCACTTAAAACCAATCAAACTTCAATACAACAATCCACTCAGAATAATATCCAGTCCAGTCGGGCTAGCTAATTAATAAGTTTTCAACTAAAAATAACTCAGCATCGCTGGTTTTTTTTGCAAAAAAATAAAAGCCTTTCAACATGGAAGGCTTAGTAGATAAAATCAAGAAAATACATAACTTATATATAGTCTTTTTTAAACACCTTCTCATCCTCGTGAGTAAATAGTAGCATTCTTTTATTGGCAGGTCTCCTGGCTCAGTCATAACAAATCCTATCTCCTTCCCATACTTTTATAAGTACAGTGGTAACGATAAAATTCTAGACATTACAGTGGCGGGACCGCGTTGGATTTAAACCAACTTCCCTTTTAAACAATTAATTTTCATCAATTGTACCAATAATTTCTTTATTCAATTACAAGCAAAGTATACTTCATTTTTTTTTCTGTGTCAAACAAAATCATTGATTCCCAGCTTTAAAAACCGCAAGTTTAAACACCACCCACATTTTGTCAATTTTGTATAATGTTGAATATTTATTTAGGCGGATGTCAAGATCGGAGCGAAGTTCACTTTCCCTTGATATCCTTTTTATCAGCGGTCTATTCATCAGGCCGCCTGCCTACCGGTGAGAACTGGGGTTTAGGGACAGCGGTCCCAAGCTCTATTTCTTTCAACTTACTATATCATTTGCTGATTTGTATCCTAATATCTTTCTTGGATAATTGTTCATCCATCGCTCTATATACTTTATTGCTTTCTGACTTATCTTCCCTATATAAAATGCGAGTCTGCAACAAATAAACAAAACCACTTTAACTCTATTGAAGCTTCTGTAACGTGAGAAGTATCCTTTAATGCATTGGCAGGTATTATGATCTATATTGTATATTAGTGTTACATCTATCATATCTACTCACCTATACCAAAAATAGAAGATTATCTATCGTGTCAACACAACTATCTCTCAGAATATACAGTTGACCGGTTTCCTGATAATATAAAACAGGGCTCTCCGGACAGTCTGCCACACGCCATGATTCTGACACAAAGTAGCAACCGCTGGAAAGCCTTATAATACAGTATTTTCAGCCTCGTTAACTTTCTACACATGACATCAAGACTACGCACTCAACGTGGCTAGTATGTTCTTAAAAGTACTTATAAACTTATTACAAATATCAAAATATGTTGATTTATTCTGTCGAATATATTGGATTTTACAATCCAAACCATTCAAATAATCGTGTTTGTGCTATTTACACACACAATTCTTTACTTCACCATTCGCATAAATAACTACTTCCTATGCCTAATTCAATCTTTCATTATTAACATACTCAATAGAACCATTTCAATTTATATTATTACTCAAATAAAAAACTGACTCTATTTTTTTTCATAAAGTCAGTTCTAGTGCTAATCCACTTCTTTATATCAAGTATCATTTTTCAAGACCATGATTACTTTGTTTAGCTTTATTTCAATATTTATATTCACATATCATACCCTTACTAAAACGTATATGATATCTTTTCTACTTCCCCTACTAATAATATTTTTAAAGAATCAATTTTATCCTCTATTCGGTATGCCGGTCCAGAAATTGTCATAGCTGCAACAATCTCTTTTGAATAATTAAAAATTGGTGCTGCAATAGAAACAATGTTCTCTTCTCTTTCACTGTTACTAATTGCATATCCACAATTTTTAATTTTTTCCAATTCATTATTCAAGTCTGTTAAATTGGTAATTGTATTTACTGTAAAAGCTTTTAATTCAGTTTTCTCAACAACCTCATCTATAATTTTTTGCTGAGAATAAGCTAACAGCGCCTTTCCTGCCGCTCCACAATACAATGGCATTGTGTCACCAATTTTACTAAAATTTTTCACTATATGATCTGTCGTTACTTGTTCGATACAAATTCGATTTATACCATTAGGGATATACAAATTAATAGTTTCATTACACATTTCTTTTAGTTTTTCCATAATTGGTCTAACGGTGGTTCGTAAATCGAAATTATCTAAAACCACATTGCTTAAATCTAAAAAAACGGGGCTTAAAAAATACGTGTTGTCATCTTTATTCATTACGAGATAACCTTCGTTGATCATTGTATGTAAAAACCTTAACAGAGTCGCCTTCGGCAACTCTGTTAATTCGTATAATTTTTTTAAACTCAGTGGTTTTCTTTCATTTCTAAATATTTCAATAATTAGTATTGCTCTTTCAACAGATCTTATTATTTTCAATTTTATTCCTCACTATAATCCTGATTTTTGCTGTTTCTTCCTTTTTTAATAAACGAAAAAGCAAATATTGTGATAAGAAGCAATATAATTCCTAAACTTACAGGTCGAGTTAAAAATATGCTGAAACTACCTCGCGACAGCATTATAGATTGCCTAAAATAATTTTCTGTAAGTGGCGCTAGTACAACCGACAGAATAAGTGGACCACTTGGATAATCAAACTTTTTCATAAAATATCCCAATACTCCAAATATCAATACAATCCAAATATTAAACATTCCATAATTTAGAGAATATGCTCCCAAAATACATAAAACTGTAACAATAGGTGACAGATATTTCTGTATCATTCTTATTATATTAATAAATACAGGAATTAGCAATATATTACTAAAAAGCAAAAATACATTCGCAATAATCAGTCCTGCTATCATTAACCAAACCAATCTCCCTGATTCAACCATAAGAAGCGGTCCTGGTCTCAAACCGTACATTATTAACGCTCCGAGCATGATAGCTGTTCCTCCAGAACCTGGAATTCCCAATGTAATAAGAGGAATCAACGCTCCTGGAACAGAAGCATTGTTTGCTGCTTCTGGTGCTGCTAATCCTTCAATTGCTCCATTTCCAAATTTCTCAGGATTCTTTGCAATTTTCTTTTCAGTCGCATATGATAAAAACGTCGCTATAGTTCCACCTGCTCCTGGAAGTATACCTATCAGCGTTCCAATCAAAGAACCTCTCAATGTAGGCATTGTTATTTTTTTAATATCACTAATAGATGGGATGAATTCTTTTACCTTGAAGCTGGGTTTTCCCATCTTCAAGTGAACTAAATTTTCAATATTCAAGAACACTTCCGATATTCCATACAACCCTATAATTATCGCTACAAAATCAACTCCTTCAATTAATTCTGGAGTGAAATCAAAACGAACAAATCCTGATACATAATCGCTTCCAACCATACCTAGAGCAAAGCCAACCAAAGCCATCATTACTGCTTTTGACATCGATTTTCCAGCAAGCAAGGTAATTGTCGATAGTCCTAAAACCATAAGCATAAAATATTCAGGCGGTCCAAAATTAATTGCAACTTTTGATACTATAGGTGCTCCAAATACTAAAACAATTAACCCGAAAATTCCTCCGATAAAAGAACTGAATGCTGAAATCCCTAAGGCTAAACCACCTTTTCCTTGAAGCATTAAAGGATATCCGTCTTGTGCAGTCATAATTGCAGGAGCATCTCCAGGAGTATTGATCAAAATAGCCGTGATTCTTCCTCCATACATTGTACCCATATAAGCTCCTACCAATAAAGAGAGAGCCGATCCTACAGGCATTCCAAATGTCAATGGAATTAATAATGCAATACCTGCCGACGGACCTAGTCCAGGCAAAGCGCCAACTATAGTTCCAAACATAGAACCAAGAAAAATAATTATCATATTATACACTGAAAAAATATCATTGAATCCAATTAGTAAGTTTTGTATAGATTCCAATTTGCTTTTCCTCCTTTTTTATAGATTTATGCCTGGTAAAGGTACTCTCAACCATATTTCAAATATCAAATAAAATATTATATTACTAATAATCGCCACTCTTATTGAAACAAACCAACTGTATTTCTCAACATACCTTAATATTACAATCATGAATACTACCATAGAAATCAACAATCCAAATATTTCATTTAGTAAAAGCGCCCCAGTTAATACGGCGATAAAAATTCCCAACCGAGTTGCTCCTTCTTTTGAAATGAACTTGGTATCAGTATCTAATTTCTTATACTTGTAAACACTTTGAACTATACAACTTATTGAAGAAATAAAAATTCCGATTCCAATAACAATCGGGAGGAATCCAGGACCTATTGTATATTCAGATTTAATCGGCAGTTTTATTCCCTCATAAATAACTAGTCCCGAAAATATCATCATTCCAATAATAAATATTCTCTCCATTAATTTCATATTCTCAACTCCTTTTGTAACTTATAGCGGGGTGAAAAATCTTCCACCCCACTTAGATTATTTTATAATTTCCAGTTCTCTAAGAATTGTCTCATAGATTCCATTCATTTCGTTCAAGAACTCCTCATACTCTGCTCCATCCATATATCCTTCAACAATCATGTTTTTGCCTAAATAATCATCTTTCCATGCTTCTGTTTGTACTAATCCTTTGATCATCTCTGTATAATAAGCTTTTTCTTCTTCTGATATTCCTGCTGGAGCTGCAACTCCACGGAACAAGCTAACTGTAATGTCGTATCCTAGTTCTTTAAAAGTTGGTACATCTGGCATCATATCAATTCTTTCTTCAGTACTTATTGCCAATGCTTTGAAATCACCTGATTTCAAGTAATCATAAGCAGTATTTGGATTTGTAATAGTAAAATCAATTTGATTTCCCATAAGAGCTGCAATTACTTCACCATCTCCTTGATAAGGAATATAGTTCAATTCTTTTCCTGACATTTTCTCAAGCATTACAGTTACAATATGCTCTATGGTACCTAATCCTGTACCTCCAACATTGATAGCCTTGTCACTCTTTAGAAAATCCTCCAATGAGGTAAACTCAGATTTCGAATTGATTAGAACCATCTCTGGATCGATTCCCAATCTTGCAATTGGAGTGAAATTTTTATAATTCAGTTCTAAATCCGAAGATAATGGTGTAGTGATAAATGATGATGTCGTAGACATTAAATAATGTCCGTCACCTGCATGAGAATTTACATATCCCATACCTACTGCAGCACTACCACCTGGTTTATTAACAACGTTGATAGTTGTATCGATTATCTTTTCATCAGTGATGATTTTCGCCATCGCTCTAAGCATTGTATCATGTCCGCCACCAGGACCATAACATGCTACGAATTCCAAAGGTCTTTCAGGAAAACTTGCTTGTTGATCACCGTCACCTGCATTTTGATCAGAACTCTGTTGACCACATCCCACCATTAGCATAACAATCATAATAAACAAAACTATTTTTTTCATTTTTTCCTCCTTGTAAAAATTTTATTTTAAACGGGGATCTGAATTTCAATCAATGGAGCATGTTGTTGAGCTCCATATACATCTGTGTCCCCAATACTTCCTGAGTCTATTGGTCTTTTCATGGTTATTTTTATAGCCATCGCCGGTTCATAAAAAATTATACCCGATATTTCTTCAACCGATATATTGTAAAGTTTACAAATAAGTTCATTTGTAATAATACCTGAATTCTTTACAACCCTATAATTTTCTTCTTTGTCAAATATTATATCTATAGTTAATTCAAATGGTCCAGAATTTTTACTTCTCAAGACCTTCGCAAGACTATACAACGATTTAGTTTGAATCATTTTTTAATTCCTCCTTATTAAAAAGGTCAAAATATTCTATAGGAAATAATTCTTTAGGATCATCTACATTAATCAAATGATACAATGTAAATTTGTATACAGGACCAAATTCAATATCTGATGGAGAATATAAAAAAGCTAAATTACCAGCTGTTGATTTTCTACCTTCATATCCATAATGCAACATAGTAGACCTAGCTGCCGAACAAATCGTATTTGCAAGTTCTTGAGTAGAAGCTATCGCTTCAATAACTATACCTAATTCGTGTGATATTTGTTTACTCGGTTCTCTTATGCCCATAACTCCATTCTTCCCATAAACGTGGTAGATAATTTGATACTCATCAGTGGGAATTTCATCAAAATAATTTTGAACTTGATTGATCACCTCTTCTTTAATATCTTCTATGTTCTCAATCATAATAGGATCTCTTATTCCAGCAATGACCAAAGTTCTGTAGGCTACTTTAACGGCACCTTCTAGTTTAATAGTATATTGTTTAGGGAATTCAATTTCACTACCAGATACCTTAACTGTTGAATCAGAATACTGTTCAAATTTACATTCAGATAAATCTAGTTTTATTCCAGGTCCATGTAATATATATGGATGATCCTTTTCGTAAAGTGTATGTCCAGCAACTGACGTAGTATAACATTTTCTTATAGGATTCAACGCTTCCACAATAAAGTGATCTTTTCTTAAATGTCCTATTATACAATCTTTTGTTGTTCCAGGTTCTGCACATAATGCCCCGCATTCTAAAATTTTTCCTAAATGATATGCTAAAGCTGGATCAAATCCTTTTAATATTGGATATGCAGCAAATGCAGATGGATCGTATGCTCTTCCTGCCACAATTAGTTGAGCTCCATTCTCTAATGCTTCTATTATTGGTTCAACGCCCATTTGTCCAACAATATTATTAGTTTTCTCCAAATCATTTTCAGTTAATTGTGGTACAAATTTCATAGGAAAAAGATTATTTGTTTCTAATCTGTTTCGAACATATTCCTTTTCAATATCTGCATGTATAACTGCTGTTTTGAAAAATAATTTCTTCTCTTGAATAATCTCTTCAATAATTTCCATTGTCCATTCCACATGCTTCTTCGCTCCAGCTCCACCCGCTGAACCAATGATTATCGGAATTTTCAGATCGAATCCTCCTGCTAGTATTAATTCTAGGTCCTTTTTTACAGCTCTCTTACTTACAATTCCTACTCCAGCACCTAATTTATGCGGACCAGCATCTGTTGATCCAGCATCTACAGCAATTACATCTGGTTTTTTTTCTAAACCTCGTTGAAATGATTCTTTAGGAAATCCATACCCTAAAATTCCACAAGGTGAAAGAATTTTAATTTCAATCACTTGCTACATCTCCTTTTGCGTTTCACTCAGTGAACGCTCGTTTTACTATACGAACCTTTATTAATACATATTCTACGCTTTCTATGAAACTCCTCTTTTTTTTTAAAACTTTTTTTCTTTTCTTAAATCTTATTGAATCACATCTAAAAATTAAACCTTAATAATTGAATAACGTTCTAGGCTAGAACCTATCAATTTACTCTTTTAGAGTCGCCTTCCTCATCCAATAAAGGCACTCTATTCATTAGAAGGTTACCTATACAATAATGAATGACTCATTATATTCTGTTTTCAAAATTGTTGATTCTTTCGTGAATGTATCTATTTATTGCTTCATCAAAAACTTAGTTATGTCAATTTCCAAGGCTATCTTGTGCATAAATATTGCAATGGTAGATTATTAGGCATCAATTATAAAACTAAATTTCTTAAGAGAATTGCGTTTTGGCAATTGAAGTTTCCATCATTTTAGAAACAAATTTTTTATCAATTTAAACATTGCAAAAATAAAAACAGCTTAGAAAGTCACCCTTCTAAACTGTTATGTTTATTCTTAATTTTCAAAACTATTTAATTTGTTTTTAAGCTCCACCAACACTATTTTGTACTATATAATCATAGCAACTCAACTTAATATTTGAGATGCAATTTTATTCTTACTTAAATCCGTCATAGCTCTTGTTTCAATATATTTCTCGTTATTTGAAAACTCTACCATGTCTTCACTAATCAAGAAAGCGATTATACCATCCTTATTTCCAATGTCTTCAAGTGCATCTGCATCAATATAGTAAGTAAAATTTGATATCTGATCAAGCGTCCAAAATTCACATTTGTAAACATATCCTTCTGATGTAATTCCTTCTCCTGTAAAAATCGTTCTTTCATCTTCTCCATTAATACCAAACTTTTTATTTGGGATTACTCCTAAATCTAATCCAAAAACTGTTTCCAATAGTTCTCTTCCATATTTAAATAACCTTGATTCAGAAATTATAACATCTTTGCTCTTTCCTGGAAAAATCTTGTGTAATACCATTTTTGATGCATATATCCTTTATTGAATTTATCCCAGTTAATGCCTTCTGTTTCTATCTCGCTTTTCATCATTTCTAAGCTATTTACCTTATCTGCTAACTTAACCCATTTAGCACCAATTGGCATGTGCCTAATATTATAGATAGAATGGAGTTTACGATTATCCCATGATTTAGCATTGTCTTCAGATAGTAGAGATACATATTCACCTACTGTTTCTCCAAAGGTATCATTGATTATTTCAATACTTACATTTGCATCTTCGACAACATCATGAAGAAGTGCAGCATATAGAATATTATCATCCATAATGCCATGAGTCATTAGAAGAGAAGCTACACCGTTGACATGTGCCACATAAGGCACTTCTGTTCCTTTTCTAAATTGTTTGTTGTGCATCATAGCAACCCAATTTATTGTATTTGATAACGAAAATATATTCCTCATCTTTGCCTCCATTCATCTATAAATCATATTTTCATTATGTGCTTACTTTTTCTAATAACTATATTTAATAGGATTGGCAGCACCTTTTTTCCGATATTCACTAGGCAAAATTCTACCCACATAAAGTTGTCTTATTTCACATTCCGCTTTGTTTCCTTCAAATCCATATCTATTCTCAGTATCTACATTTAAATTAGGAAAATTTGCTTTTGTTGCTTTAAGCCACTTTGTCGGCTTAAAAACTTCTCTAATAATTCCATTTGAAACCGCAAATACATATTCAGCCTTTTCCGCTCTACTTTTATTCAGTTTCCACGCATATCTTGTTGCTTCATAAATTTTTCTCTCTAAACCACTTGCATTTATATTTATGATAATAACCTTATGTGAAATTTCAGCAACTTCAGCCTTGTACTTTCTAATTATCTCTTTTGAATTCATCGGTCCATATTCATTACTATATTTTCCACCAACAATATTTTTCGCACTAGGATAAGCGTCGATAAGTGCTGCTTCTACAGCAAATGCAATTTCTTCATCCATACCATGACGATGGATTATATGGATTACTTCTAACCCTGATAAATGAATTTCACGAATATTTTGTAGCTTATCATTCAATTCATCAAATTTATCCATAGAATTTGCAAGCTCAATATGCGAAAAAACTCTATTCCCCTTACCTTTACCCACATAGAATGTTTCTCCATTCCTTGGATCAATTAATCTATAAACATAGTATTTTAATTCTTCAATTACCTCATTTGGAAAGAAACTTATATTGCCCATAAAATACCCCCTTAACCTTGCTTTAATCTTTAATAACCGCCACAATTTCTAATGAAATTACTAGTTATAATGTTTAAAAATTATACTTGCTTTTCCAATCATTTCATCATATTCAATTATTGTGACTCCGACTGGTACCAAGTGTCCGTAAGTCCTTATATAGTATTCTGCGAGTGTTTCATTTCTCTTCTCAGAATAATCTTTAAGTATGAAAAAATATTTTTCAATATTCTTTGGTAGTAATGAAAAGTAAAGCATCGCTTCATTCCATACAGTGAGTTTTGCACTTGGAACGTTATTCCCAGAAGTCCACTTATGAGATTTGCATTCTACAACAAATTCTCTTCCATTATTTTCAGTCCCACCCAAATCAAATTTGTGAATTTTCTTTTTATCAAATCCAAGTGAGATACCATAATTAAGCGATACATTTTTCATATTCTTCTTGAAATATTCCAGTACCATCTTTTCGAACGTAGCACCTACATGAGCATTGCTTCTAGATCCTTCTCTTTGAAAATTGTTATTCATAATAATCACTCACCTTTGGAAACATTTCATAGAAAGCAAGATATTTTGACTTCAAGAAACTATCCAAAATCTCCAATGCCTTCTCCTTAATTTCATCAGGAATGTCATACGCCGCCTCAGCTATACTTCCTGTTATTGCCGCCAATGTATCACTGTCTCCCCCTAATGAAATAGCATTTCTTATAGCATCTTCAAAGTCTTTACTTTCAAGAAATGCAACAATCGCTTCTGGGACTGTCCCTTGGCATGAGACGTCAAAAGAATACGACGGTCTTATTTCATCAAGAGTTCTATTCAAATCATATCCATATTTATTCTCAATGTATTCTTTTATATAATTCTTTGACTTTCCACTTCTAGCTAAAAATACACACGCAGCTGTCGCTATTGCGCCTTTAATACCTTCTGGATGATTATGAGTGACTTTTGCGGTTTTCTCTGCTAGTTTTTCAACTTCATCAATTGTATCTGCTGACCATGCAGTTGCAGACACCCTCATAGCAGATCCATTACCATAACTATTGTATGGTAATGAATCATTTGAAGATAACCAAATCTTAAAATTACCACCATAACCCGCATTAGGATATTTTCTTCCAAAGTATTTCATTGAATCAATAAAATTCTTATCATTTCCACCATTAACAATTCCTTCAGCTATTGCCAATGTCATTACAGTATCATCTGTAAAAAAGCATTTGTCACTAAAAAAAGGGAAATCCTTAGTTTTAATATTGTTCCATTCATATATAGATCCAACTATGTCACCAATAATTGCTCCAAGCATTTTATTTCCCCTTTCTTCTACTTTTGAAATCTTTTTCAATTCTATCTTTCCAATTTTGATCAATTGATTTATTTGTTCTTATCATACTAACCGTTTCACTAATTACTTCGTAATTTAAAACGGTTCCTTCTTTATCTGGATTATAATTTACAGCTCTATCTTCATCAATTCCAAATTTTTCTGCAGTTGCAACAGCATCAATATTGGCACCTAAAAAAATAAATTCCCAGCCATATTTATTCTTTTGCCTCTCTATCATTGATTTAATATTTCTATAGGAATATTCTCTACTTACATTCTCCATACCATCAGTTGTGATTACAAATAGTATGCGTTCAGCTCTTTCACCTTCCGCTGTATGCTTTTGTACATTCCCAATTTTACTAATGGTTCTCCCTATTGCATCTAAAAGTGCAGTGCTTCCACGAACAAAATACTCTTTATCTGTTACAAGAGATATCCCTTTTAAGTTGATACGATCATGCAAAAGCTCATATTTATCATCAAATAATACAGTAGTAACTATTGCTTCTCCATCTTCTGATTTCTGTTTTTCAAGCATACTATTATATCCACCTATAGTATCACTTTCAAGGCCACCCATTGATCCGCTTCTGTCTAAAATAAATACTAGTTCAGTTAATTTTTTTTTCATTTTTTCTTCCTCCAATCATCTTTTATAATTAAAGGATAACACTTAGTAGATTTAAATAGGTAACCTACTACGCGACTTTTAAACACCTAGTAAATTTTGTTCAAATGCAAAAAGTGCTTCATTTATTTCGAAAATATTGTAATTTTCTTCTTCAATAAAGAAGCTAATAATAATATCAAATTTGCTACTTCTTGATAAGGCAAATCCAGCCTTTTGAAGTATATCTTTAGTCTCATCTAAATTAAGTTCAAGTGCTATCGCAAATGCCAGCACGGTCTGCTTTGTTGGATTATAATTTGTACTATTTCTTATCTTTGAAAACGTTTGTTTTGTTACATTCGCCTTTTTATATACATCCGGATCCTTTAAATCTTTTTCATCTATAAGCCTTAAAAGCATCTTTGAAAACGTTTCATCAATATTTTTCACAAAATCTTCAAGTTTCCTTTTTTTAGTTTTTGGGATTAGTGTACTTTCACTACTCTTTTGAAGAGATACATCTTCAAAGTATATCGCTTCTTCTAATGATTCAGTTCTTCTATGCATCCTATTGAGATTGTGCTCGACAACATAGTTATCATCAATATATTCTTCTATTGATGAAAAAAGTTTCTCTGAAAGTCTGTAGGCCTTTTGATCATAAACAACCAAATAAACCGTTAATTCATGATTTAATAAAAACTCTCCTATAGTTGAAATCGCTGTCCCTAGAGCTCTGTCTTTTGGATATCCAAATGTTCCAGAAGAAATAAGTGGAAATGCTATGCTTTCAAATCTTCTTTCTACAGCTAATGCCAATGAATTTTTATAGCACCCTATCAAAATATCTTCTTCTCCATCGTCACCGCCACTCCATACCGGTCCAACAGTATGTATTATATATTTTGACGGCATATTATATGACCTAGTGATTTTCACTTGACCAGATCTTAATTCTCCTAGCCTACTCGTTTCTTCACTAAGCCGAGTACCAGCAATCTTATGAATGGCACCATCAACACCTGCAGTCCCGAACATATTTGAATTTGTTGGATTTACTATTGCATCAACATGTATTTTAGTAATATCATTTCTAACTATTTCTAAAGGCATTACATCACTCCTGATTCACAATACTATTCTTATAATCTTGTAAAAATTATATATTCTCCAAACGAAATTTCATCTACTTTCCACCCTGCATTCACCCATGAAAGAGAATGTTTATGGGCTTTTTCACCATTTGCCCACCATGCTGAATATTGGTAAGCTGATTTAGGCAAATTATCATCTAAAATACTCTCGATTTCAGAATAAGTCATTTTAAGCGTTTCTCCATGTTGTCTTTCCAAATAATTTTCAAGAGGTGTATATTTATTCATTAAAATCACAATCCTTTTATTAGTTTAAAATATTATTGTATATATGCAAAATACTCTGTTAAACAACGATACTTTAATTTTTTCTACTACTATTTGTTTTGCTTTACAATCTTCATTCCAATAAATTGTTTTAGTATCTTATTACCATCTTCAGCTCTTTTAACTTTTAACTTAAGATAAACACCTTCCTTGGTAAAATCAAAACTTTCAACTGGGAATCTATTCAGTATTTCATCTGTTAATTCTTGCACTTTAAATATAATATCCTTTGTATCACTTCTGTGCTTTTTGCCGAATTCATCAGGAATTTCCATACGAGTAAATTGTTTATCTTTAACCTCAATATCCATCATTCTTGAAATATAAACTTCTTCAAATTTCTTTGCTTTTATATCTCGTATAAGTAATTTCCAAATATATTCTTTTATTCTTAATTCATAAGGTTCTACTCTATATTTAATAAATTCTTTGCCTGTGAAATATTGAAACTCTATAATATGTCTTTCAATAGTTGCTATTTTTAAGTGATGAAATTTATCTTGCATATTCAAAGAAATATCATCTGTATTTACCCATAAAGTTGCAGCTTCATTAAAGTATTGTTTCATCATTCTCAATGCATAATCTAATTTAGCATTGGGTAATTTTTTAATATCTTCAAGTGCTTTTATTAAACTTTCTGTTTCAGATGCAGTCAGCTTTGTTTTATTTATTGCATACTTTTCATTTAAAACAATTCCACCATTAACTCCTTTTTGCATATAAATTGGAACACCTGCTTTTATTAAGTCTTCAACATCACGATAAATAGTTTTTGTTGATACATTAAATTTATCAGCAAGTTCTCTTGCTGTACTATGCCTTTTTTCTAAAAGCAAATATATCATTTCTAACATTCTACTTATTCTCATTTTATTCACCTTTGCTTTAAATTTTCTAAGCTATCATATTATTTATCATTAAGCCAATAACTATTCACTATTAAATTTAATCTAAGCACAATAATTTAAAATACTAGATTCTTTAAATCCTGTAATTATCGCAATTTATTCTTTATAAAGCAATACTATTTATATTACTATTATATTTTTAAAAAATATCTAACTTAGAATTAATAACAAATATATAAAACTGTCAAATAAGGTTGCCCACAGTTAGCACCGTATCCCATCTTTGTTTCGTTTTATTTTTTAATTTCATATCCAAGTAAATTACATTCTCTTTAAACACTAGGATATGAAGGGAACTGACGTGTTAGGCGATGTGTTTTTCGGTGTATAACTATATAATTCGAATTATTCTAGCTCAGAATCAGGCACCATTTTTCTTACAGATATATTTCCTCCACCATTATGAGGTATAGTCTGTTTCATTTCTATTGTATCCAGTTTTAGTTCAGTGCCTTCTTCAGTAATACTGTGCCCAACTATATTTATCAATAATCCTAGAGTTCTCTCTTCACCTTTTTTTAATTCACCCATGTGATTCATAAATAGTGATTGAGAAAATGGTTCACTAATACTCGATTTGCTTTCGAATAATGCCATTAACAACTTATTCATATCCTCAATACTTTTAATAATTGTATCAATAGCATCAATATCCTTTTCATATGTAAATAATCTTACTGACTTAACTTCTGGATTGTCTGGCAAAATAACGGATATTTTCCCAATTCCATCTTTTAGAATATAAAAAGAGTTATCAACTAATGATGTATGATGTTCATTAATATTTCTGATATCTCTAATGTACTTACCACCATTATTCCAATATTCTTTAACCAATTGATTCAACTCTTCAGAAAATCCAAATGAAGTTAGGTTTTTCTTCAGTGCTTTATTTAAACTACTTGGAGCGTTACCATTTACTTTAAAAGCCTTTTCACAAATTTTTAGTATTTGATTTTGCATAATTACTATTTGAGACAATACAGAAGGAATTTGAGCATATATTTCAAAAAGTGGTTCAACCGAAACTGCAATTCTATCGTAATCACCAAGTACTATTTGACTCTTATAAGCTTCTACTAATTGTAAAGCACTTTTTTCTGCAATTAACATCCTATCGACACTTACCATTGAGCATGAAACCCGATATAGAAAATGACTAACTAACTCTTGCAATTGATGATCCGAACTAGCTTCATTAAGTATTGAATTTAGTACATTGAACATGTTCGCATCATTTAATCTTCGATATAAATACCTCATAATCGCTCTCCTCTTATAGAAACTCAATATATTTTTATAAACTCTATATAGAAAAATATGTTACATAACGTTTCGCCTGTTTACGGCGTATCCTATCTTTGCTTCGTTTTATCTTTAAACTTTATATCCAAGCAAATCACAATCTCTTTAAACACGAGGATATGAAGGGAACTGACGTGTTAGAAGATGTTTCTTGCCTTTAATATATCTATTCATAGTAATCAGTCATCATTTCAGAGCGATATTCCGCTTCAATTTCTGCTTTTATTTCATTATGTGATGACATCATGGCATTAACGCCACTTAAGAACGACAAAATCTCGCCAAAAAATAAATTAATGTGTTTGACATCAAGGTATTTGGGATTTTTAAAATGATATGTCAAGTACTTATTAACAGGATATCTAAATTTGTCGCTTTCGCCATCAAAATCGTTAATTTGTTTTATGTACAACCCTGCGTCTTTTGTCGTAGAATCTCCTTCTGGTGCATTCGCATGTTCACATATTTCATCTTTGATTAAATTCCATAAACCCATTACCTTATGTTTTTTGTCATGTACATGCGCAATTGCTTCTTGAAAAGTATATGAACACTCTTCAACTAATGTTTCTTTTAATGATAGTTCTAAAGCATTTCTAAACAAATAGCACATTGGAAGAAATAAACTTTCAACATTCTCCTCTTCCTTTTCAATTTGCTTAAATAGAAAGTCTGCTGACTCAGTATAGGCAGTCGTAAATAAATAAAATTTATAAGCAGAATATTTGTAACCTAAGACACTCTGATCATGATAATGTCCACCTTCTTCCAAAAAGATTGGTTCTAAATCAATATAATCAGTAATACTTCCAAAAGTTGAGTTATAGATATCACATAATAGTTCGTACGCTACTTCCATTTTATTAGCAAAAGCTACTAAGTTAATATGTGTTTGCTTATTGAATATTGGCTTAATCGAGTATTCTCTATCAAAATTGATAGAAAATGGATATCTAAAAGAGTCTGACTCTTTATCAATTTCATTTATACTTTTGAAATAATTTGTTATCCATTCAATTCCATCAGCATCATCTGACAAAATAGATACTTCAAGTTGTTTTACCATCTCGAATAATTCTCCAAGATTATGAAAAGTCTTTCTTAAAAATTCAATACCTTTTTTGCTATCCTTTATATGCTTAAAACATATAGATTTGAGTACTAATTCGATACTGTGTCTATATAAAAAAGCTAAAGGGAAAAAGTAACTATCCAGTGCTCGAATGTCATTTCCATTAATTAAATAGTCCACTAATAATGATGCGCTAGTTTTATACTTAATTGCATAATTATAAAAAGCCTTATCTAATGGCTCAGAACAAGATAAATTAACTTTTAATTTACTCTTTCTCGAATAGAAATTTGCATCTGGTACAACCCATTTAAAATCCATTCTACTATCTCCATTTCATATGCTTAACTTCACTAAATCTAGGCAATAAATGTCTGCTACTGTTCCCGCAGTTACCGTCGTGTCCTATCTTTGCTTCGTTTTATTTTTAAATTACATGTCCAAGTAAATCATAATACTTTAAGCACGAGGATATGAAGGGAACTGACGTGTTATGGGATGGTTTTACAGGTACAGCTAACAACACGTTAATTACTCTATCATTTCATTAGTTATTTCATGTTTAGATAAAAGCATACTATTACTAAGATTTGTATCATCTGAAAGTCTTAACACTGAGTTATTATGATCAAACAAATATTGTGGGTCAGAATCATAGTAGTCATATTCTCTATGTAAAATTCGAGTCACTAAATACTTTGTCTTTTCTCTGTCTAATAATTCCTGATTGTCATCAAATATTATTTGTGATTTTGGTATACAATATTCATAACAATAGAACTTACTATTATTACAATAATCCCTGTCTATTTCATGATTATGTAAAAATCTAGCTAATATTTGGATAAATTCTGGCCCAAACCATAGCGACCGAGTATAGTCATTTTTATAAATTAGGTCTTTTAACGCAAATCCATTAATACAATGGTCAATTCTAGAATTATAACCTAAACGCAATCTTAAATAATGAACATCATTTAATGACGTATCATCTAACGGCACATACATATTTTTATAGTATAAATCTAGTTTTCCATCATTCTTGAAAAACTCTATCTCATGTCTTTTTAGGAATAAACTCATAGAATTTTCTGTCGATAATAAATCTACTAAATTTAGTAAATCATCAGCTTCATCATAATCATTTAACCTACGCGACAAATGATAAAAAAGAATGTTATCAACACTATCATCAACTAATTTTTCATCAATAAAATTGCCTAAAACCTCATTAAGAATGTCACCATCGACAACCTTGTCTTTTGTTGATAGTCTTCTAGCTTCATAAAAAACCTCGTTTAATTCATTCATAGAAACATTTAAGTAACTGCAAAAACTACTCTCCATGCTCTCTTTAGAACGTGTATCTATATACATCACATACTCCTCTTTATATATTTATAACTCTGCTTAGCGAAGAATACTTTGTATAACTCATTTTCTAAGTAAATCTTTCCCATAACGTCCCACAGTTACCGTCGTATCCTATCTTTGATTCGTTTTATCTTTAAACTCTATTTCCAAGTAAATCTCAATCTCTTTAAGCACGAGGATATGAAGGAAACTGACGTGTTATGGGAAGTTTTTATTCATTCTTGAATTCTATTTTTTCAAAACTCTTTGTATTTTTCTTTTTAATTATTTCATAGTACTTAATTTTTTTTTCATTATATTCTTCGTAAAGATTGATATAGCTTAATTTGTCTTCTCTAGAACATGTTAAACCAAAAACAATTTCTGATATTCTACCTGGATAATCAAATAACCCTTCTTCTTCTTCAACATATCTCCACTCTTCTTCATAATTCCAATGTGCTGACTTTGTAGAAATAGCGTTTCTAAACGTACTATCCTCAATATTAATCTTTTTTTCTGGATAAGGACGACCCATTTCATCCATATAAAAAGATGTAATGACCAAAAAACCTTTATTGTCAAAACTAGGGAATGTATCAGAATAATTCACTTCTAATAGTTTTCCAGATTCCTTATTAATCTCATCATCAAATTCAAACCCAATTGCAATACCTCTTGATTCATCAGCATAATGCGACCACATTAATGGTGAAAAACAAGTTTTAGACATACTAAAAATTCCAACATTTTTTAATTGTTCATCAAACTTTTCAAATGTTTCTCGGATATCAGTAGGATAATAACCTGTTTTACCTTTAACGAACTCTCTAAAAAATTTATATTTCCTAATAAGTGTAGGTTTTTTTCTAATCGTTTTTAATATTTTTTTCATTTCTATAGTTCCTAAACCGTAAAAGCTTAAATTATTCTCCAAATGTGAAACTAGATTCATAGTAAATCCACTTAAATGAGCTTCCATATCCTTTTTTGCTTCTTTTGTCATCCAATCTGCAGCAATTTCTTGAATAGTACATTCAAAAGGATCGTTTAATCTTTCTGCACATGACAACCAAACTTTTTTTTCAGTAATTATTTTTTCAGTATTTTCAGATATACTTCTATATTTGTATAATTTCATAATTTCTCACCTACTTTTTATTTTGAATAAGAATTTCCCATAACGTTCCCGCAGTTACCGTCGTATCCCTATCTTTGCTTCGTTTTATCTTTTAATTTTATATCCAAGTAAATCGCAATCTCTTTTAACACGAGGATATGAAGGGAATTGTGTGTTAGACGAAGTAAATTATGGTAGTATAACGAATTTTTTATGATCTTCTAAAAACCACCTTGTCCTATTTTTATCTATATTTCCACTTACTTGAATTAATTTCTTATCTCTATGAGCATTACAAGCTGATTTATATTCTTCATCACTAAGTTGTACTTTGCAATTATGTGTTTTTCTCTCAATACTTTCATACCAGCTTACAGAAATTACATTATCTATAAGTAGCCCTGTCATTGAGTCTTTCCATTTAGCATTCAAACTTGTAATCTTACCCATTATCATTATTTCTATATAATTTTCTTGATTCTTATAATATTCCGATAGAATTTTTAGTTTGATAAAATCCGAATCCTTTAATTCAACTTTTATTTTTCCTTCATTTTTATATTCACTATCAAAATAGTTACTATATTTGATATTTGTTTCAATTTTCATTTTATTATCAATATCATTAATTTCTAACAAAGAATCACACATATTTGCGTTAAATCCAATTCTATACGATAACTCTTTTAAGCGTTCCATATCTTCTTCATTATTAATAAAGTTTAGCCCATTTTGTATTCTTTCTATTGCTCTTCTTACAATTGGAATCTCCGCATCTCCTGATAAAGTAATTTGTCTATCTATTGTGCAATAATTATCTGATTCAATATTAAAAATAAAACTACCTATTCCAGTCTGCGCTAATCTAAAGGTCTTTAAAAAACTTCTAGATTCTCTTGAAAGTCTTCTATGATATGGACGTTTATATTCCTCATTTCTAATAGAATGAACAATTAAATCTTTAATCCCCTTCAAAACATCTGCTGCTTCATCAAATGGAAGAGTTCCTTCGTTGGCCTTTTGTGAAATAATCCTAAACATCAATAAATCACGATAATTTTCTGCTAGCGAATAAACCGCTTGGTCTTTGTCAATGTTTTCTAACACTGAAAAAGTATTTATTGCACTATCCAATCTCTCAAAATAATCAGAATACTTTTTTGACGAAGGAATAATAACAGTGTATTTTTTATCATATTTCACATAATACTTTTCTAAAATGATTATTTTATTGTTTGCATGATTATCAATACATTCCCAATCATAGTTTTTAAAATACATTTTTACAGATTCAGGGGTAATAGATTTATAAATACTCATCGTAATCCCCCTTTCTTAGCTTCTTCCATTAATTCAATTAATTTTGATGGTGTTAATAATTGATTTCGTGGAATTTTTATAGTCTTCGTTTTACTATTTTCACTAACCTTCAAACCTACCAGTGAAATATACCATGCACAATCTCTAAGAATAGTATTATCTTCGGAAACCTGCAACCATTCATGATTATCTTCAGGTAATTTCATAACAATAAGAATACGCGGTATTCCTCTATCAGATTTAATTAGATCATTATATGTATCAACCTCTAAATTGTATGTAATATAATCCTCATATACAGTGATATTCTTTGTTGCTTTAAGCTGAAAATCGATAGCCCATCCAGAGTCGCTCATTTTATTGTTTGGCAGAACTTCAACTTCTCTATATGAACCATCTACTTTGTAGTCAAATTCAAATCCAACTGCACAGTTCATACCAGCTTTATAACCCACAGCTAGAGCATACGCCCTGCTCATTCCTTCCTTCATATGTTGACTAGTAATCATCTTTATCGCCTCATTTATATTAATAATTTATTTTGTCTAACTCCTAGATTCTCGTATTGCAGAAACTCATCTAAAATAATAGACTTCCCGTACTTCGAAACTATTACTTATCTACAGCTTTTTTAACGTGACACAAATCATTCCTAATTAACACAATCATAATCTCTTATTCTAATATTTATTATTTTTAATTAATCTATTAATTACATTTTAGTATATGACAAGTTTTATGTCTATTTATTTCCAGTTTTTATTAATTTTTTCTATTTCTTTAGTATAGTAGACCTCGTTTTTGTCTTGTTTAATTGCGTTCGTTTATTTTTAATAGTATACTTAAATCAGAAAATCAAGAGGTCAAAATGAAAATTTTAGGAAATATAATCTTACTACCATTAAAATTAACCTGTCTTATTGGATTTGTTATTTCAATAATCGGAATTATATTATCAACAATATTTGAGCACTTATCTAATTTAATCCTTGGAATATTTATTTCACTTAGCATACTTCTAATATTGGCCTACTTAATTTTATATGGAATAAACATAACTGAAGCTCCAATAAAGTCTACTATTATTGCTATGTTCATTCTTACAATAATATTATCGCTAATACCTTATGTCTTTAAATGGCTAAAGAACATTTTTAAGAAAGGTCTAATTTTTTGGTTCTAATAATTAAGAACTATCTTTAGTAGCAAGCACAGGAAGTGGGTACCCACTTCCGATTTTCACACTTCTTCCCTCTGGTTAGAATTGAAAAATGACTTGTTGGGGAAATCCCCAATCCCCTAAAAAAATTGAAAGGACTTATCACACTTATGGCAGAAAGAGAAAGAAAACATCAACTTAAAATTTGGGTAACCAAAGAAGAGAAAGATATAATATTTGAAAGAAGAAAGCTTGCAGGTTTTAGAAATACTGGAGCATATATTAGAAAAATGGCTATTGATGGTCGTATTTTTAAAATAGATCATACACCTCTTAAAGAAACTTCTTCTCTAATGACAAGAGTATCAACTAATATAAATCAAATAGCAAAACGTGTAAATTCAACTAACAATATTTATAAAGATGATGTTGAAGAACTTAAGGAGATGACAAACGAAATATGGCAATTACTAAAATCCATCCTATCAAAACTACCTTAGACTTTAGCATCGATTATATTTGCGATCCTAATAAAACTGATGAACAAATTTTAATTTCATCTTATAGATGTGGATACAAAACTGCTGCTCTTGAGTTTAAAAATACAAAAGAATCAATGAATAGTTCTTCAAAAAATCTTGCAAGACATTTGATTCAATCTTTTATGCCTGGAGAAGTTTCACCAGAACTAGCTCATGATATTGGAAATGAATTATGTCTAGAACATC
>DAOUQP010000056.1 GCA_030625575.1 Eubacteriales bacterium
GGTTCTCAAAGAGAAGAAAGATATGATAACTTGATTGAGAGAATTAATGAAATGGGATTAAATGAAGAAGACTATTGGTGGTATTTAGATTTAAGAAAATTTGGAACAGCAATCCATTCAGGTTATGGACTTGGCTTTGAAAGAATGATTATGTATTTAACTGGAATGAGCAATATCAGAGACGTTGTTCCATTTCCAAGAACACCAAAATCAGCAGAATTTTAGAGAAATTATAGCCAGCAGGTATTATACTTGCTGGCTTTCTTGTAGTTAATTTTCTAGTACTGATAACAATGTAGGTATAAGATCTGAAATTGTCTCTGCAACCTTGATTCCGCATGAATTCAGTGTATCGATTTTACCTCGTGCTGTTCCTTTACCACCAGATACTATGGCTCCTGCATGACCCATTCTTTTTCCGGCTGGTGCGGTTTTCCCACCGATAAATCCAACTACAGGTTTTGACATATTATTTTTTATCCACTGAGCAGCTTTTTCTTCTTCATCTCCACCAATTTCCCCAATCATAATAACAGCATGTGTTTGCTCATCTTCATTGAAAGCTTTCAACACGTCTATGAAATTAGTGCCATTGATTGGGTCGCCGCCGATTCCTATAGCGGTTGATTGTCCTAGATTTGCTTTTGATACAGCATTTACTGCTTCATAAGTAAGGGTTCCAGATCTTGAAATGATTCCTATATTACCTTTTTTGTGAATATGACCTGGCATTATTCCTATTTTGCATTCATCTGAAGTGATGATACCTGGACAATTTGGGCCTATAAGTCTTGTTTTTTTATCTTTCATAAAATGCTTTATTTTTATCATATCAAGCACAGGAATATGTTCAGTAATGCATATGATCAAATCCAATTCAGCATCAACTGCTTCCAATATGGCATCCCCTGCAAAAGGTGCAGGGACATAAATGATTGAAACAGTGGCTTCAGTGGCTTCAACAGCATCTTTCACAGTATTGAAAACAGGTAATCCTTCTACTGTAGTGTTACCTTTGTTGGGTGTGACGCCGCCAACTATTTTCGTTCCATATTCCAGCATATGTTTAGTATGATATCTAGCAGTAGAACCGGTAATTCCTTGTACGATAACTTTAGTGTCTTTATTAATCCATATACTCATACTAATGCTCTCCTTTTTTGGATAATTCCACAATCAATCTTCCACCTTCATCCATACTATCTGCAGTATAGATGTCTAAACCAGATTCAGTTAGAACTTTTTTTCCAAGTTCTTCATTTGTTCCTTCTAGTCTAACGACGATGGGTACTTTTGGATGAACTATGTTTGTAGCTTCGACAATTCCTTTGGCGATGATATCGCACTTCATGATTCCACCAAATATATTTACGAATATACCTTTTACTTTTGAATCAGAAAGAATGATATTAAAGGCATTGGTTACATTTTCAGATGATGCACTTCCACCGACATCTAAAAAGTTCGATGGAGAACCACCAGCAAATTTGATGCTATCCATTGTAGCCATGGCAAGTCCTGCGCCGTTTACCATGCAACCGATTGAGCCGTCTAAAGTTATATATGACAAACCATGTTTTGATGCTTCAACTTCTTTTGGATCTTCTTCGTAAATATCTCTTAATGCTTCAATTTCAGGTTGTCTAAACAATGCATTATCATCGAAGTTCATTTTTGCATCTAAAGCGATTATTTCATTATTATTTGTTAAAACCAATGGGTTGATTTCAATCATAGTGCAGTCTTTTTCTAAGTAACACTTATACATTCCGTTTAATGTTGTTTTCATTTTATCATGTACTTCTATTGGCAAATTTAGAGCGTTGATGATTAATTTTATTTGATAATCGACTAACCCTAAAGCGGGATCAATTCTAATGGTAAATAGTTTTTTAGGTGATTTTTCTGCGATCTCTTCTATGTCCATTCCACCTTCTTGAGATGTGATGATTGCAATTTGACCTGCTGCTCTGTCTAAAACAAAACTTAAGTAATATTCTTTTTTTATATCGCAGCCTTCTTCAATATACAATTGTCTAACTACAGTACCAGTAGGCCCCGTTTGATGAGTTACAAGAATTTTTCCAAATAGATTATTTGATACTTCTATTGCTTCAGTAAGAGATTTAACCAACTTCACACCGCCGGCTTTTCCCCTTCCTCCAGCATGGACTTGAGCTTTTACAACAGCTATGTCTGTTTCTATCTTTCTTGCTTTTTTTTCAATTTCTTTTTCATCCGAAATATGAAAGCCGTTTAATACATGCACATCATATTCTTTTAGAATCGCTTTAGCTTGATACTCGTGTATATTCATTTTTATTAACTCCTTTTAAATTTGATTTTCCGTAAAAAATAATAAAGCCCTTTCATAAGAAAGGGCATCGTAAATAAAACCGTCAAAGAAAAATCTTCAAAAGGTAACACCTCCTCATCTTCGTGAGAAACAAATAGCATCGTTACTACTGGCAGGTCTCCTGACTCAAGCGTTATCATAATTTTCTCCTTCCCATACTTTGTACAGTGGATAATGAAAATTACTACACTTTTACAGTGGCGAGACCGTGTTGGATTTGCACCAAACTTCCCTTTTAAGCAATAGTAGATATTGCACCAATAGCCATATATTCAATTGTTCAAAGCAAGTATAGCACCACGGATTATTATTGTCAACGAAAAATATAATATTCACTTTACACTATATATAGAGTGTGTTAATATAGAAACAACAACATATAGTATATTGTTTTAGGTGCCTTAGAAATAAGGGTAATAGGGAAAGAGGTTCAAATCCTCTACAGCCCCCGCTACTGTAAATGGTTAAGCCATGAGTCAGGAAACCTGCCTTGAACAAGCTTTTTAACAACTTCGGAGGGAGGTTTGTAAGTTAATTATAGTTATAAACTATTGAACTTCTGTCCTTTGACAGAAGTATTTGTTTTTTTTGGAAACAAATATAAGGAGGGGTTTAGATGATAACAAAAGTTAGAAAAAGAAATGGTGAAGTTAAAGAATATCAAGAGATTAAAATTTCAAGGGCGATATTTAAAGCTGCCAAAGCATGTGGTGGTAGTGATTTTAATAAAGCGAAGTTTCTTTCTGAACTTGTAAAAAAGAAATTGGACCAAGAATATATAGATCCAATAGAAATTGAACATATTCAAGATGTCGTAGAAAAGATATTGATTGAAAATGGTCATGCACAAACTGCTAAAAAATATATTTTATATAGGCACCAAAGATCAGAAGCAAGGCAGAAAAATTCTTTAATTGGTGCAACAATAAATCTAATGAATAATTATTTAGATGATACAGATTGGCAAATAAAAGAAAATGCAAACAGTTCAGAAAAATCTGTTATGGCATTATATAATTATACACGCGAAGAATTCATAAAGCTTTATTGGTTAAATGAAATATATCCTGTAGAGGTGGCAAATGCTCATGAGAGCGGAGATATCCATGTGCATGATTTAGGCTTTTTAGGACCATATTGTTCTGGATGGGACTTGCATCAACTTATAAGAGAAGGTTTTAGAGGAACTAGGCAATCAAGTGGACCTGCAAGTCATTTTTCAACAATATTAGGTCAACTGGCCAATAGCATATTCGTTACAGCGCTAGAGAATGCAGGAGCGCAGGCTTATTCATCATTTGATACATATTTGGCACCTTTTGTTTATTATGATAAATTAAGCTACTCTGAAGTTAAAAGAAGCATCAAATCATTTGTATTTGAGATAAACATGCCGATGCGCATTGGTGGACAATCGCCATTTTCCAATTTAACATTTGATCTTAAATGTCCAAATAATGTTGCTGCCTTGCCTGTAACTATTGGAGGAGAATTGACAGATAAAACATATGGAGATTTTCAAAATGAAATGGATATGATCAACAAGGCATTTGTTGAATGTATGATAGAAGGAGATTCAGATGGAAGGTTGTTTACATTTCCGATACCTACACTTAATGTTGATGGTGAATTCCCTTGGGAATCAGATGTTGTTAGAAGATGGATGGAATTAACGGCTAAATTCGGAACTCCGTATTTCGCTAACTTTATCAATTCGGATTTGTCTCCAGAAGATGCAAGATCGATGTGCTGCAGGTTGCGCCTTGATAATAGAGAACTTAGAAAAAGAGGCGGAGGGCTGTTTGGATCAAATCCACTTACCGGAAGCATAGGTGTAGTGACAATAAACTTACCGCGTATAGGATATAGAGCCAGAACAGAAGAGCAGTTTTTCAAGATGCTGAAATCCAGTGTTGATATCGCTGTTGAATCTCTAGAACTTAAAAGAAAATACATTGAGAAGTGGACAGATCAAGGATTATATCCTTATTGCAGGGAATTTTTAAGAAATATTAAAAAAGGCACAAAGAATCAGTACTGGATGAATCATTTTTCTACTATTGGAATTGTAGGCATGAACGAAGCTTTGGAGAACTTTCTCGGCAAGGACATTGGAACAGATCAAGGTCTAAGCTTTGCTGATAAAATCATGGATTATTTGAGAATGCTACTGAGTGATATTCAAGAAAAAACAGATAATATGTATAACTTGGAAGCAACTCCAGCTGAGTCTACTGCATACAGATTGGCACTTAAGGATAGAAGTATTTATCCAGATATTAAATGTCAAGGGACAGAAGAGACACCTTATTATACAAATTCATCACAATTGCCGGCACAGTACTCTGATGATATGTTTGAAGTTGTTGAACTTCAAGATGGATTGCAAACCAAGTATACCGGCGGGACTGTACTGCATTTATATACGGCTGACAAAGATGCTGATTATCTAGCTATTACAAATATCATCAAAAGAATATTTACAAAATTCGAACTGCCGTATGTTTCGTATACTCCAACTTTTTCACATTGTAAAAATCACGGTTATTTAAAAGGAGAATATTGGACCTGTCCAAAATGCGGAGAAGAAACGGATGTTTATAGTCGAGTAACTGGTTATTATAGGCCAGTACAAAGGTATAACAACGGTAAAAATCAAGAGTTCAAAGATCGCTTGAAATTCAACGTTGATATTGGAGTGAGCTGATGAACATCGCTGCATATATAAGAACATCTACAATTGACTATCCCGGGCATATCTCTTCAGTTGTATTTACAAAAGGATGTAATATGAGATGCGATTATTGTCATAATAAAGATTTAGAGGTTTCGAGTGATAATGTCAGTATGAAAAATGTAATTAATCATTTAAGTAAAAGGAAAGGCCTTCTAGATGCGGTCACGATAACTGGTGGAGAACCTACTATGCAAACTGGTTTGATTAAATTTTGCAAGAAAGTAAAATCTATGGGATTTAAAATAAAACTAGATACAAATGGAACGAATCCTGAGGTAGTGCAAGAAATGATAAATTTGAATTTAGTTGATTATATTGCGATGGATTTTAAGACTTCTCCAAAAAAATACCAAGATTTAAGTGGTATATTATTTGAAAAAGTAAGAAAAAGTTATGAAATAATCAGTAGATTTCATAGTTATGAATTTAGAACAACTCTTTATCCGACAATTGATAAAGATGATGTTCTAGAAATTTTAGAAATGGTTGATAAAGAGAATTACTATATACAGCAATACCGTAAGAATAACGATTCTGAGTTAGATCCATATAAGGACGAGTATGTTAGAACTTTATGTGATGAACTAAAGCTTAAGCATAGGGGAATATAGCGGAAATATATCAACTTTTTCTGTTGATAAGTATTTGACAATAAAAACACATCGTGAATTCGATGTGTTTTTAAACGTAAAGAAGAATTGTATATATGTAAAAAATATTCCTAAATATAAGTAATTGAGCATTTTAATTGACATGTTTATCAATCAAGCATATAATTTAAGTAAGGAAACCAAGCTTCCTTACAAAGAGAATTTTATGAAAGGAGTGCAGACTTATGTTAGAAGCTAGAACAGAGCAGGAGAATATTCCTATGGAAAAACGTCGAATCCATATTTCTTCAAAACGTCAAATTACCATTCCAGCGAAGTACTATGAAGCGCTGGGATTTTCAAAAGAAATAGATTGTATTTATTCAAATGGAATGTTGATTCTTACACCAGTAAAGAAAGATGATCCCGCATTTGCAGAAGAAATATTAGCAGATTTAATTGATCAAGGATATTCAGGTGAGAAGTTGCTTGCAGAATTTAAAAAGATTAATCGCCAAATCCGTCCTGCTATAGAGAAAATAATTGAAGAAGCCGATACTCTTGCAAAAGCTGCCTCGGAAAATTATATAGATCCAAGTGATGATATATTTGGAAATAATAATGAATTGGAGGATTAAGAATGCTTCCAGTCATCTATACACCTATAGCAGAAAAATATTTTAAGAAACTTAAAGACAAATCTTTAAAAAATGCATATAAAGAAGCAATTATCAATATTAGAGAAAATCCTAATGTGGGAGATGTCAAAACAGGTGATTTGAAAGGTCTCTATAGTCTTGACATTTATCATAACCGAATAAATTATGAGCTCGCCTATCGCATTTCCAAATTAGATAATGGTGATATGGTTGTTATTATTATGGCGGGAACAAGAGAAAATTTCTATAAAGAATTGAAGCAATATATGAAATAACTCGATTGCTTCTGTTGATAGTGCTAAATTACAAAAAACACATCGTGAATTCGATGTGTTTTTAAACGTGATTCTAAAAATGCTCACAAGAGAAGCAGCTGTGATCATACCTGCTGGTTTTCTTGTATAATAACTTTCAATTCTTGATAATTGATCATTAGATTGCTAGAAGTTCTAGTTTTCGGATTATATTTAAAAAATTTAAATATAATATCTAAGAAAATCCCGCCGAATATTGCAGCGATAATGGTCCCCAGTCCAGCTAATCCACCCATTAGATAACCTGTTATAGCAGCGGTGATTTCCATCATGATTTTATTTTGACCAGCTGTAAATCTTGTCAATTTTGTAAGAGCGAGCATCAAACTATCCCTAGGACCTGATCCAAGGTCGGCTTTTAAATAAACATAGACTCCATAATCAAAAATTATCAGTCCGATAAAAAAGACGATGATGTTGATAGTTAATCCAGAAAACTTTGGGGTTAAATTAAAGATTTTTATTAAATCTACAAAATAACCGATAAAAATCATATTCAATATCGTACCTATTCCAGGATAGATTTTAAACATTGTAGATATTAAAATTATTCCCAGTCCAGTAAGCTGTGTAGCTTGTCCAAAAGTAATTCCAGTAATATTCGCAAATCCAGAGTGAAAGATACCCCAAGGATTAAGGCCTAAATCAGTATCTATCATTAATCTAATGCCAAAAGCGATGATAATAAATCCAATCATTAACTTTGGTATTCTTTTTACTATATTCAATATATAATTTTTCAAATTTAAACCTCTACCTTAATCTTATTTTTACTATATCTTCTGAACTCGTCAATTTGTCGATTGCATCATTGCATTCGTTTTTCCTGCAATTTACTTTAATGCTGATGCTATGCCCTTTATTTTTAGTATATTCAGTAGATAGATGCGTAATTGTCAGACCGCTTTCTTCAAATATTTCTGTGATTGATTTAATTACATCAGGATTATCTTTGGTTTCTAAAGATATCGAAGAAACTTTTTTATTCAGCTTTACATTCTTTTCAATAAAAGAAAAAATGCTTAATACTAGAATAATAATTATTGTTGCAATGATTCCAAGCAAATAGCTTCCATTTCCGATAGCAAGACCTATGGCGGCTACGGTCCAAAGCGTTGCGGCAGTCGTTAAGCCGAAAACCGTCGGACCTTCTTTTATAATGGTACCGGCACCTAAAAATCCAATTCCACTGATAACTTGAGCGCCAAAACGTCCAGGATCAATAGATGGATACACACTGATCATTGAAATATTTATGTGCATTAAAATAGTGGAACCTACTGCAACGAGTATATGTGTTCTAAGACCGGCAGGTCTTCTGTGGTATTCTCGTTCGAGTCCTATGAGCCCTCCAAGTATTATAGAAAGTGAAAGCTTAATTAGAATTTCATTTATATCTGTCATATTAAATCCTCCATATATATATTATATGCATTTATTTTAATTATTAAACAAATTTGACTAAATTGAATTAAATAAATTTTTATTATGTGATAATATGTTAATGGTAAACAAAAAAACTTTTGGGAGGGTTTTTTAGGATGAAGAAAATATTAGTAACAGGTGCTTTAGGGCAAATAGGTACGGAACTTGTTTTAAGATTAAGAAAAGAATACGGAATCGAGAATGTAGTTGCATCAGATGTAAGCAAAAAAGAAAGTATTGTATTAGAAGAAGGATATTTTGAAATTTTAGATGTAACTGATATAAAAATGATTGATGATATTGTAAAAAAATACAATATCGATACAATTCTAAATCTTGCTGCATTACTTTCAGCTACAGGAGAGAAAAATCCTCAATTGCTATGGGATATAAACATGAATGGACTTTTCAATGTTCTTGAGGTTGCAAGAGAAAATAATTTAGCTGTATTCACACCTAGTTCAATCGCCGCATTTGGACCAAACACTCCAAGAACATTGACACCGCAAGATACGATTCAAAGACCGACGACAATCTATGGTGTTTCAAAAGTAGCGGGAGAATTATTATGTGATTATTACTATCAAAAATACGGAGTAGATACTAGAGGAGTTAGATATCCAGGACTTATTTCTAACGGAGCTCTTCCTGGTGGTGGAACAACAGATTATGCAGTACATATTTATTATGAAGCGATTAAACAAAAGAAATATACAAGTTATATTGCTGAGGGAACAAAAATGGACATGATGTATATGCCTGATGCAATTGATGCAATTATTCAATTGATGGAAGCGGATTCAAGCAAATTGATTCATAGAAATGCATTCAATATTACAGCGATGAGTTTTGATCCAGAAGAAATTAAAGAATCCATTCAAAAATACATGACTGAGTTTGAAATGGATTATGATGTTGATTCATTTAGACAGACTATTGCAGACAGCTGGCCAGATTCTCTTGACGATTCAGCGGCAAGAGAAGAGTGGGGATGGAATCCAAAGTATGATTTAGATTCAATGACAAAGGATATGTTGGACACACTTGGTAAAAGATAAATTATGGGGGATAAGATGATGGTTAATAATAATTTGATAAATAATGCCATGACTATTAAATTAGACAAGGAATTACCAGAAGTAAAGGAATTCGACCTAAAGTACAGAAGAGCACCGAAAAGAGAGTTGAATCTTTCTGAGAATCAAATGAAACTCGCTCTTAAAAACGCACTGAGGTATGTACCTGAAGAACTGCATGAAACACTGGCTCCGGAGTTTATGGAAGAGCTGATGACATATGGCAAGGTATACGGTTATAGATATAGACCGGAAGGCAGAATTTTCGGTAAACCCATCGATGAATACAAAGGGATAACAGAAGCACGCGGCATTCAAGTGATGATCGAAAACAACCTTGATTTCGAGATTGCGCTTTACCCATACGAACTTGTTACATACGGAGAAACGGGTCAAGTGTGTCAAAACTGGATGCAGTACAATTTGATTAAAAAATATCTTGAAATAATAAAAGAAGATCAAACACTGGTAATGATGTCGGGTCATCCACTTGGGCTTTTTAAATCACACAAAAATGCACCTAGAGTTGTAATAACAAACGGACTCATGATCGGACTTTATGATGATTTGGAGAACTGGAACAAAGGCGCGGCTATGGGAGTGACAAACTATGGACAAATGACTGCTGGTGGTTGGATGTATATAGGACCGCAAGGAATCGTCCACGGAACGTTCAATACCGTATTAAACGCCGGAAGATTGAAACTAGGCATAAAAGGCGATGAGGATATCGCTGGAAAACTGTTTGTTACATCAGGCCTCGGTGGAATGAGTGGAGCTCAAGGCAAGGCGGTTGTAATAGCAGGTGGAGTAGGAATCATAGCTGAAGTCGACGAATCTAGAGTGATAACTCGCCATGAGCAAGGATGGGTCGATAGCTACTCTAGCGATTTGGGAATGGTATTTAAAGAAGCTAAAGAATACTTGGATGCTAAAAAACCAAGAGCGATAGGGTATCACGGTAATATTATCGACTTGTTGGAATATGCAGATAAAAACAATATAACTATCGATTTGTTGTCTGATCAGACATCTTGCCATGTGCCATACGACGGCGGATATTGTCCGGCTGATATAACATTTGAAGAGAGAACTCAGATGCTTGCTGACGATAAAGAAGGATTCGTTAAATTGGTCGATGAATCATTAAAGAGACATTTTGAAGTGATTAAAAAATTAGCGGACAAAGGAAGCTATTTCTTCGATTACGGCAACAGTTTCATGAAAGCCATTTACGATGCAGGCGTAACGGAAATATGCGCAAACGGTAAAGACGAATCGGAAGGATTCATCTACCAATCATACGTAGAAGACATTATGGGACCGATGCTGTTCGATTACGGCTATGGACCATTCAGATGGGTCTGCCTATCGGGAAAAGATGAAGATTTATTGAAAACCGACAAAGCGGCTATGGACAACATAGATCCGAATAGAAGAGGTCAAGATAGAGACAACTGGGTATGGATCAGAGATGCTTTCAAAAACAAGTTGGTGGTGGGAACAAAGGCGAGAATTCTATATCAAGATGCTTTTGGAAGAATGAACATCGCTCTTAAATTCAACGACATGGTAAGAAACGGCGAAGTAGGACCGATTATGCTCGGTAGAGATCATCACGATACCGGTGGAACAGATTCTCCGTTTAGAGAGACAGCCAATATTAAAGACGGAAGCAATATCACAGCGGACATGGCGGTACAAGATTTTGTAGGAAATGCAGCTAGAGGAATGACTATGGTCGCGCTTCACAACGGTGGAGGCGTAGGGATCGGTAAAGCTATAAACGGCGGTTTTGGACTTGTACTTGACGGTAGTGAAAAAGTGGATGAAATCATAAAAAGCGCTATTCCTTGGGATGTTATGGTAGGGGTTTCAAGAAGAGCGTGGGCAAGAAATGAAAATTCGATTACAACGTCTATGGACTACAATGAAATAAACAATGACAATCACATTACAATTCCGTTTGTCGCAAGCGATGAATTGATAGAAAAAACTTTTAATAAATTTTTGAAATAGTAGGAGGTTTATGATGAAAAGCAGTCAATTGGTTCAATGTGTCCCTAACTTTAGCGAGGGAAGAAATAGTGAAGTTATTGAAAAGATCGTCGATAATTTCAGAGGTAAAGACGGAGTGAAACTTTTGGATTACAGCAGCGATGAAGATCACAACCGCAGCGTGGTGACACTTGTCGGAGAGCCTAAGGCCATTAAAGACGCTGTTGTTGCAGCTGTCGGTGTGGCGATAGAGCTTATAGATATGAACAAGCATGAAGGACAGCATCCACGTATGGGAGCTGTAGATGTCATTCCTTTTATTCCGATTAAAGACTTCACAGTTGAAGAAGCTGTTGAATTGTCGAAAGAAACTGCAAAGGAAGTTTATGAAAAATTCGAAATGCCGAGTTTTTTATATGAAAAAAGCGCTAGTGCGCCTCATAGAACAAATTTAGCAAAGCTTCGAAAAGGACAATATGAAGCTATGTCAGAAAAAGTCAAAACAGAAGAATTCAGACCTGACTTTGGAACTGATATCCATCCAACGGCTGGTATCGTCGCAATAGGAGCGCGTATGCCGCTCGTTGCTTTCAATGTCATCTTGGATACAAACAACCTTGAAACAGCTAATAAAATCGCTAAGAACGTCAGATTCATCAATGGTGGACTTAGATTTGTAAAAGCCATAGGCATTGATATGGGAGAGAGAAATATCACCCAGGTTTCTATGAACTTGACAGATTACACAAAGACACCTATATACAGAGTATTCGAACTTATTAAAATAGAAGCCAAAAGGTACGGCATCAACGTAATCGGCAGTGAAGTCATCGGCCTTGTACCGATGGATGCTCTATTACAAACAGCTGAGTATTATCTAGGGATAGAAGATTTTTCATCTGATCAAGTGCTTGAAAAAAGATTGATGGAGTAGATTGAAATGAAAAAAGGATTGATAATAAAAGACGCGAGTCAAATAGTTACAGTCAGCGGATTCAAAGCAAAAAAAGGTAAAGAGATGAACGACATAGGTGTCATCGAGAACGGCTCGATCTTGATAAAAAACGGAAAGATAATCAAGGTTGGAACTTTTGATGAGATTCATAGCGAAGTGGTTTTAGAAGACTATGAAATCATCGATGCCAAAGGAAAAACAATAACACCTGGATTTGTCGACTCGCATACCCATGTCGTATTTGGCGGATATAGAGCCGATGAATACACTTGGCGTCTACGGGGAGATTCATACGTTGATATAATGAACCGCGGTGGGGGAATTGCCAGCTCTGTTACAAAAACAAGAGATGCTAGCTTTGATGAACTTGTGAATTCAGGACTAAGCAGATTGAAATCGATGGTTCGTTTCGGAGTCACGACGATAGAGGGTAAAAGCGGCTATGGTCTGGATTTCGAGACGGAAATGAAGCAGCTGAGGGTCATGAAAAAACTCGATCAAATGCAGCCTATAGATATCATAAGGACTTTCCTTGGGCCTCACGCTGTGATGCCTGAGTACAAGGGCAGGGAAATGGAGTTCATCGAGCTCATTAATAAAGAGATGCTGCCCTTTGTCAAAGAAGAGAACCTGGCTGAATTTGTCGATATTTTCACAGAAAAAAATGTATTCGAACTAGAAGAATCCAGAGTATATTTAGAAAAGGCAAAGGAGCTTGGCTTTAAAATCAAAATGCACGCCGATGAGATATATCCACTGGGTGGTGCGGAGTTAGCAGCTGAGTTTGGAGCGATAAGTGCAGATCATTTACTTAAAGTTTCTGATAAAGGTATTGAGATGATGAAGGAAAATGATGTGATTGCAACTTTATTGCCGCTTACTGCTTTTAGCTTGAAAGAAGAATACGCCAGAGCGAGAGATATGATTGATTCAGGGCTTGCCGTCGCACTTGCAACGGACCTTAATCCAGGGAGTTGTTTTAGCGAGTCTATTCCTCTTGTAATAGCTCTTGCAACTCTATATATGAATATGACACCTGAAGAGACTTTAGCGGCTCTAACGTTGAATGCGGCTGCGGCTATTGATAAGGCGGATGTCATCGGCAGTATCGATGAAGGAAAACAGGCGGATTTATTGATTCATGAATTCGATTCTTATCATTATATTGCATATCACTTCGGTGTATCGACTGTTGAAAAAGTTATAAAAAAAGGAAAAATCATATACGATAAGGAAGGGTGTTAGCATGCTTAAAGATTTAGGATTAAAAGAATTCATTGCACAGACAGCTTCTAATGAACCTGTTCCAGGCGGGGGGAGCATCGCCGCTCTTTCAGGAGGTATTTCAGCATCGCTTGCTGAAATGGTAGCTAATTTAACTATCGGTAAAAAGAAATACA
>DAOUQP010000114.1 GCA_030625575.1 Eubacteriales bacterium
TCATTCCCAGAATATCATGAGTCTGATGGATTCGTTGAAACTATGCAAATTTCTTCTTTACGGAGGCACGACACTTACGGATATGCTATATTGGATAAAAAATGTTATAGGTTGGGACTTGACTCTTGAAGAACTTCTTGAGACAGGTGAACGGATTTTTAACCAAAAAAGAATGTATAACGTGCGATGTGGAATAAGTTCTAAAGACGATGTATTGCCTTCGAGAATTCTCAACCTACCTCGAAACGATAATGGAACAGGCGATAATCTGCCTCCACTCGAAAAAATGCTTAGTGAATATTATGAATACAGAGGATGGGATGATGAAGGGATTCCAACAGAAGCCACCCTTAAAAAGCTTGATCTTTTTTGGTAAAGCATAGTATTGATGAAATGGTAATTGACAATCGATTATCTTTGCAAAAACAGCCTAATTTGTTACGATGCAGAAAAAAAGGATGCTGTTCTTATCAAAATCGATGTGTTTTGTGAAGATAACAATATAAATATCAGAGTATTTTGCAAGAATTGATTATTATGATAAATAAAAAGCAAATCTATGAAATGAATGAACATTCACCAATACCAAATATTATAGATAAAAACAAATCCCCTGATATTGCTATCAGAGGATTTAATTTTTATACTTTCTTTGCATGCTTGATTATTTCGCTTTTCATTTCGTCAGATGGGGTTATATCGCTAAAATTCATCAATTTTGATACTAGATTAAGAGGATCTATGTTTAGGCCTTCTACAGCAATTTTCCACTCTAGAGGCTTTGATAATACCGGTTCTAATATCAAGTATCCATTGTTGGTGATATAAAGATTCTTCGCCCTCATAAATGGTGAAATTTCAGTGATTTCAACAATGTCTCTAAGGTTTTCTGATTCAAAAGCATTTACCAGTATTTCGTTTAAATATATTCTTTCTTCATTTGTTTTCAATATGCTTTTATCTTCAAGTGAAGATAAAACGCTGCTTAAGTCATTGTTAGAAACTATACTGCGAATAGAATCAATGTTAACTTTAAGTATATTATTAGAATGTACATATTCTAAAAAATCTGCATTTAACAATCTATCTGCAATCAAATAATCATTACCAAGGCTTTTCATATATGCACCATTCATGATTAAAATAGACAATACACTGAATTCAGCACTACTTAATCTGCATTCAATGCTCGTATCTTTCTTTTCTGCAACATCCAAATCACCAATTATTTCATCATTGAACCAAGTTGAGAAAAAATCATCATTAAACGGATATGCTATAGTATAAAACTCTTCATCTTTTCCTATTGAAAACAAAACACCTAAATCACCTATTGTGCAATAATAATGTTCACCGATAGGTTGCTTTGAAGCAGTTTTGATTTTTAATGTTTTCTTAGGAGAATTGATTATGTTGAAAACACCTTGCAACTCTCTTATTAAATGAATCTTACCATCTTTACTCTTCCATATTGCTCCGTCTTTGATGAAATCATCGATAACAGTTAAATGACTTTCTTTTTTATTTACAAAACTTTCTTTATCAAAACCTTCCATTCCACTTAGAACAGAAAAAGAATTAATTTTCTTTCCATTGATTAATGACAACACTTCAATTTCTTCTCTTCTAAAAACTAGCAAAGCCATGCCATCCCCCCTTAAATTTTACTTCCGAGCCAAGAACTAAACATATGCACACCATCAGCAATTTTAATAAATCCCTCGCAAGTTTTCTCACCGATATAGCATGCGCCTCTTTTTACTGCCCATGAACCTTCTTTAGGTTTCCAAAGGGCTTTATTGGTATCGTACATTCCATCATAAAACTCATCAGATGTTACTACATTCTCAAAATCTTTTTTGAATTCATTAGGATTGTATACTGCATCGGCAATAAGCTCTGTCGATTCGTCGGCAACTTTCCATACACCGCCGTAGTCTCCGTTTTTCAATCTTTTACTTACATCGTCGGTACCATTATATACATCAGTAATCTTATCTATAATGAAATTGGCTCCACCTTGAATAGTTTTACCAGGGCTTATTATTTTACTTGCTTCAGATTCGCCGATAAGTACTGTAGTAAGAACATCCATAAGCACTAAACCGGGATTTACATCTTTATCGAATATAAAGCTTTTTATCTTGTTGGACATAAAAGATTTTACAGCGGCGTAACCCATGCTATCTCCTAATCCCATATTATCAAGGGCGTCTTTAAACATACCTGCTGCATCCATAATACCAGGAATAGTAGAATCTTTAGGAATCAGGTCGGCTAAATCCATTAAATCTTTCGTAGCACCCATATAATCCCATGCTTCATTTGCAGTATCCTTAGCGCCTTCTTCAAACCAGCTTGGTACAATGCTATCGAAGCCGTCAAATATCGTATTCAGAGCAGTTGAAGTAAGTATGAAATCGCTTGCGTCGACAGATAATTCCATCGCCACTTCTGATAATCCAATAATGCCTTCTACCTTGTCGATAGGAGTGCCGAATACAGAGTCATACAGGTCTTCGAGAATTTCATCTACATCATAGTCATCATCATCAATGTATTCTTCTTCATCTTCATCGTATTCTTCCTCTGAATCATCACTGTATTCCTCATCTTCATCTTCATCTTCATCTTCTACATCATATTCAGTATCTTCTGCAGTATCTTCATCATCTTCAGCTTCTACATCGTATTCGTCTTCATCGACATCGCTATATTCTTCACTTTCATCTACATCATATTCTTCTGATTCGTAATCTATATCTTCAGCAGCATAATCAGAAGCATCATAGACAAATGTATCCATAAGGTCATTTGTACTTGTAACGAGAGCTATTAATGCACCTATGCTTGCACCAAGAGCTGGGGGTAAACCTAAGATGACAGCAGTTATAGCACCTGGACTTGTTATCCAAGGAATGAATCCACCAGCTTCATACACTCCGCCGTCATCTGCATAAACTCTGCTGATGAAAAAGACACTTAAATTTAGTCCTATTACTGTTAATATCATTAATTTCGATGTGAGTTTATTAGATTTATTGATTTTTTTATAAAACAATGATGCGATAGCTAATAAACAAAATAAATATACACTTACTGGTCTATAAGGTAGTGTGATATAAAGGAGCATAGAAATAATTACAGCAAGTTGAAATCCATCAAAATATATATCGTTGAATCTACCGTTTTTCTTCTTGAAAAGCCTCAAGAGATCTTGATATCCAAGTCGTAAAAACATATAACTTAAATCTGATTTATAAGTTATAATCGCCAAAACAGCAGCAATTATAAAGAGATATGCAATAGCCGAGTTTTTAATTAAAAACTGAGCCAATAATAAAAGTGTAGCTGAAGTAATCATAAAAAATGGCAAATAGTTTTTTGATTTGCTAAAGGTAGATTTAAAAACCCTGACAGGTCCAGTGTAAAATCCGCTTATTACCTTTTTGAATCCAAGATTTCTAACTCTTCTAAGCAATGAAACAATCAAAAAGGATAATATTGTCCAAAAGGCCAAGCCGCTTTTTTCATTACCTTTTAGGGCAAGAATTTTATCTAATGTAGCATTGGTGCCAGGCCAATATCCTCCATTTGGATATATAACTAAGTAAGTATGAACTAAAAATGTAATTGCTGTTATTATCAGCATAAACAATAATTTTTTAGGGATATATGTCAACATACTTTTTATTATCATAACCAGCAGTTGCATTAATGTTTGAGGACTTTTTTTATCAGCTAGATTCACATTGTCCTTAACCCATTCACCATTAACATTTTTATACCAATTTCCGTCCGTATCGACTTTCCACTGGTATCCATCATTAGAAACAGCGGAAATATCATTAACTGATCGTCCGTATATTTCGTCGCCTATTTTACCTTTTTTATGTTTCCGTTTTAGTGTGTCGAAATTTTTTATAGCTTTCTTCAGTTTCATAAAATCCCTCCCTTCAATTTTTTTGATTGAATTCATAATATATCTCTGATTTATCTATTATAGAAATCCCGTTTCTTGTTCCAAGCCATACCATATCCTTATCATCGAAATATATCGATTTGACTTCATTGTTCGCTAATCCATCATCAATGTCCAATTGCACAAAGTCTTCATTTTGCAAAATGCAAATGCCGTTGTACTCCGTTCCAACCCAAAGAAAATCATTGTCTAGATTAATACTTCTTGCCTTATATCCGTTCTCACCCCATTCTTTTATAATAGTCTGTGATAAAGAAATTCCTTCAGAAGAAACATCAAACACTGCGACGCCTCCCAAATCATAAAACCCTGTTGCTATATAAATTTTATTGCTGTCTATAATTCCCGCGGTGATATAGTTGTGAGGCAATCCTTCATCTACAGTGAAATATGACCATTTATCATCTTTTAAATAACTTATTCCACTATTTGAAGATGCGTAATGACCGAACAGCATACCTCCGTAACTATCTTGCATGATTAAAAAAATCGTATCGTCCATAAGTCCGTCATCGATGGATATGCTTTCCCATTTGCCGCCTGCATACTTTAGCGCTCCTTTATATGTACCGGCCCATAAGCAGTTTTCGTTATCAAACATCAAAGAGTTGATGCGTACATCGGGAACATCGAATTCATCATCGAGTATTATTGAAAATTCATTTCCATCGTAAATGGTTATTCCACTGTCGTGTCCTATATAAAGATACTTATCATCGACGATTAAATCTTTAACTAAAAAAACATCTCCGACATCGATTTTTTCATATGCATAATCATCAGGACTTATTTTATAAACACCTTCCAGTCCTCCTGCATATAAATATCCTTTGTAAAAAACAATATCTGAAATTTCATTTCCTTCCAGTATGTTTGTAAATAATGAAATTTCATTATTTATTTCACTTGTACAAGATGCAAGTAATAGACTAAAGATAATAACGATAATTATCAAATGAATTTTTTTATATTTTCTTTTCATATAATTCACCATTTATCAGTTCGAATATTTTATCGGACAACGCTTTATTTTCTTCAATATCATGACTTACCATTAAAATGGAGATATCCGTTTTGCTATGTATATCTTTAATCATATTTATAAGCTGATCTTTTATTTCATCATCTAAATTTGCATAAGGTTCATCCATAAGCAGTATCTTTGCACCAGAACATATCGCCCTTGCGATTGACACTCTCTTCCCTTCGCCTTCTGAAACTTCATTTGGATATTTGTTCATTATTTTCTCTATCCCAGAAATACTTGCTATTTCATTCATTTTAGATTTGTAATCATCGGAAATGGCAAATGAAATGTTTTCTTTCATAGTCATATGTGGCCATAAAACAGATTTCTGAAAAACAAAACCGATATCTCTTTTATAAGGCTCGATAAATTCCTTATCGCCGTTTACAACTTTATCGTTTATTAAAATTTCTCCTGAATCGGGAATTTCGAGTCCTGAGAGTATCCTTAAAAGAGTGGTTTTACCTACGCCGGATTTACCCATTATTGAAACGATGTCACCTTCATTCATAGTGAAATTCAGATTTTTTATTATCAACTGGTTTTGAAAATTCTTATTGAGATTTTTAACTTCTAAAACACGATTCATCGTAAAAACCTCCTTTTCCTATTTATAAGTGCGAGAATTGAAAGAGTGATTGTCGTAAAAAACACTATTATGATAAAACCCAGAGCGGTAATTTTACTGCCGCTTCCGTAATGAAGATAACTATAGATTTTCAGCGATAACAGCTGCTTTCCAGGTGGCAGCAGTAAAATAGAAGAAGAAATTTCACCGAATACATTGGAAAAACCTACATATAAAGCGATTGCAATCGGCACTGTGAAGTACGGGATATCGATGTGTATCAGTCTATGGATTGTGTTTTTCTGATATAATTTCCCGCAATCGAGTAAATTTTTATTTTGTGTATCGAGGCTACCTTTTAATACGAAGTATACTATCGGGATGGATTTAACGATGTTGGAATAAAGTATTAAAACATCGTTATTCAGTAAATGCCCATAGTATTTGAAATTTATAAAAAAACCTATGATACTGATACCCATTAAAGCTCCTGGGAAAAGTAAAGGCGATAATATTATAAATTTTATTAAAGTATTATCATAAGTATTAACAATAAATAGCACTAAAATTATTGCAATCAAAGAGGATAAGAGTGAAATTTTTATTGAATATGAAAGCTCGTCGATAT
>DAOUQP010000157.1 GCA_030625575.1 Eubacteriales bacterium
CAATTTTTAAATTGCTGTCACTACTTACAATTAATCTCGCACCATCCGATTCAACAACATAATTACATCTACTTCCTTTAAACATTATATTGTCTATCCTTCCACAACTCTTCCCATTTGCTGACATTTCAACATCTTCAGGTCTTATGCAAATAGCACTGTCTTTATTTATTTTTTTACATAACTGATTACAAAATTTATGCTTATGAATATTATTTGATTCAATGATATTACTTTCTCCTAAAAATCTTGCAACGAATTTATTTTTGGGGTGTAAGTAAACTTCTTGCGGATTACCTTCTTGCACAATTTTTCCCTTCTTCATAATAATTATGCGATCGGCCATCTCAAACGCCACATTTTGATCATGAGTGACATAGATCATTGTAATTCCCAGTTTTTCTTGAATTTTTTTTATTTCTTTCATCAATTGACCCTTTAGATTGGTGTCTAAATTTGCAAACGGTTCATCAAGCAACAACATAGAAGGATTCAACGCAATTGCTCTTGCAATTGCAACTCTTTGTTTTTCCCCACCGCTTAATTCATTTGGATAAGAACTTTCTTTATCCTCTAAATTCACGATTTCAAGTATTTCCGACACTCTCTTTTCTCTTTCAAATTTAGGCATTTTTTTCACTTTAAGAGGATATGCAATATTATTAAAAACATTCATATGAGGCCAAATAGCATAATCTTGAAATACAAATCCAAGATTTCTTTTTTCTGCTGCAATGTTCGTCCTTGCACATTTTGAATATACACATTCATCACCAAAGGCAATAGTTCCATTGCAAGGATTAGTCAGGCCAGAAATCGCAGAAAGCAAAGTGCTTTTACCACATCCACTTGGACCTAATATGACAAGCAATTCACCACTTTTCACTTGTAAATTCAAATCATTTATTATACATTCCTTATCGTAATTCACCTGTAAATTATCTATTTTCAAATAATTCATGTTTTAACCCCCCTGGCACCAATTTTTCTTATGGTAACATTTCCTATGATACTGACAATTATTACAATTATCGCAATCGTTGAAGTCATCTCCAATCCGTAAGAATTAGATTGTACGGTAAAAAGCATCACACCTATGGTTTCTGTCCCTTTTGAATACAATAAAAGCGAAATCGGAATTTCTCTAAGTGCAATCAAAAAGCAAATAATCCATCCTGATATGATTCCCTTATTTATCTGTGGTATGAATAATTTCAAAAATCTCTTGCTTACCGGAATCCCCATCGTCCTAGCAGATTTATCTATTGATTCATCAACACTCTCAGACAACCCCTTGATTTGTTTTATTATAATTGGAATAAAAAGTGCTATATAAGTTATTATAATTATCCATTTAGTGCCATACAATTTAAACGGATCATTAATCCATGCATATATCGCTCCTATAGCTAAAATCATATTTGGAACCGTTATCATCAATTGAGAAATACTCATCAATAATTTTGTCTTTCTATTTCCTAGATTCCTATAAAAATACACTATCAAACTTCCTACAAGCACTGCTGCAGTTGCTGCAACGATTCCGTAAAAAATGCTATTAAACAACGAGTTTCTTATAAGATGATTTTCAAAAAGTACTGTCTTATAATTGTTGAATGTCATGTTTTCAAAAGAAATTTTAAGTCCCCATCGCTTTAAAAAAGAAGAAAGTAGAATTGTAAACAGCGGAACAACAGTGACAACTATAAAAAAAAGACCCACAAGTCCATTTACAATGAATCTCCATCCCCCAAGATTTATATAATATCTTTCTTTATCATTCTTTAAATCGCTGAGATAATATTTATTGTTACTAATTATTTTCTCTGAAGACATGAAAAACAAATATGAAATAAATATCAATATCAGCGATAAAACTGATACTATCGACATGTTCAATTGAGACATGGCACTAAAAATTCTAGTTGTCAAAACTTCTTTTCCAACAGGGAGAGCCAATTGAGCAACAACTCCAAAGTTTGCCATGCTCCTACTAAACACTAATAATCCCATTGATATAAGCGAGGGTATAATCAATGGGATAACAATTGTAAATAAAATTCGAAAATTGCCGGCTCCACAAATCTTCGCGCTTTTTTCCATTGATGCATTCATCCTTTTCAACGCATTTGATATACCTAAATATACTAGCGGATACAAGTGAAGTGTTAAAACAACAATCGAAGAACCTAGTGAATATGTATTGAATTTGTATTCAGCAAAAGGAAAAATCATTTCACTGATTCTATGTAAATACCCTCCTCTACAAGTCATTTCTATCCATGAAATAGAAAGAATGTAAGATGGAATCACAAATGATAGAAAAACAAAAAAATCAACAAGTTTCTTATACTTAAAATCAGTTTTTTCACATATGATTGCAAGAGTTCCACCTATCAACAAAGTTCCACATAGCACTCCAAAAGCAAGTATAAAAGTATTTAAAATCGCTTTATAAGTCGATATGGATCCCAATACCTCTTTGTATCCACTAGTGCTGAAAGTACCATTTATATTGAAACTGTTATATACAATCATGAATAATGGATATAATACAACAATCGAGACAATCGCAAGTAAAAACAGCAAGATTACGTTTTGAGAATCAAAACGTAACCCTATACTATCAATCAATTTATTAATTTTGGAATGTTTTCTGATATTCTTCCTTAAGAATGTCTTCATAATCCGATGCCTTCTCCCAATCTATTTTATTAATTGTCTTACCTTCCGGTATATACTTGTTTTCTATATCTTTCCGAACACTTGCAAACCCAAAACTGTCAGTTATTATTTGTGCTTTTTTTGAAACAATAAAATTAACAAATTCAGCAACTATAGTTTCTTCTTCTTCACTTCTTGAATCATCCTTGATTATCGCTATAGGTCTTTGAATTGCAATAGCTCCTTCATCTGGCCAAATCATCGAAACTGGCATTTCATATCCATCTTTTTTTGCTTTCTTTGAAAGTCTTACCACTCCGTCATGTGGTCCAATACCTAGATTGAACTGACCCTCCATAATTTTCGATGAAACTTGTCCATTTGACTTTGTCAAGAATACTCCATTTTCGTGAAGATCCTTAAAATACTCGATATTTCCTCCATTCATCTGATATAACGCAGAAGCTATTCCTAAAGCCGTTGATGATTGATTCGCATCAGCCATCACAATCATATTAGAATATTTCTCATTCGTTAAATCAATATATCCTTTCGGAATTTCCATATCCTCAAATTTGTTCTTGTTATACATTAAGACTATATACCGTTCGTTAACTAATATATAATTTCTATCAGCAACTATAAATTCTTCTTTTATGTTTGATATATCGTTTAAAGTAATTTTCTGCAAAAGTCCTTTATCGTCCAATTTATTATAAATAAGAGGATCAGAACCCCACACTATATCAGCTTGTATCTTGCCGGCTTCTTGTTCAGTCCAAACCTTGCTTCTGATTTGTCCACAACTCATCTTCAACATATCTGATACATCTCCATGCTCTTCTTCAAAGGCTTCTTCTAATTTGTTGATCATCGCCTCCGGCCCGGATATATACACCAAAATTTTTCCATTTGATTCTTCATCAGTTGATTCCGAATTCAAATTCTCTGATTCTGCTACAGCATTTTCTAAATTCGCGACTATCGCTTCATTTTTATCAACTGCACATCCTACAAATGATACTAAAATAATTACTGCAAATAAAAAACCAATCCACTTCTTCATAAAACCTCCCCATAATTTTTACAACGTATTAATGATAACGATTCTCATTATCACTGATAAAACAATACCACATCATTTTGTAAAAAGCAAGTACAGAATTCTACTAGTTTCATTAATCATTGTGAATCAGAAAATTAAAAGCTGGCAAATGTAGTAGTATCAAGCAAAAAAACCCTTCACCAGGGTTTTTTATCTTATTTTACTTTATTAAATTAATAAAATATTCATGAAATTTAGTATTATCAGTCAACTCAGGATGAAATGAAGTAGCAAGAATATTATCTTGTTTAACCGCTACGATATTACCGTCAAATTCATAAATAAGTTCTACATTCTCCTTCATATCTACAATAATA
>DAOUQP010000099.1 GCA_030625575.1 Eubacteriales bacterium
TTTTTTTATTGAGAACTTGACAATGATTCTTTATGAGAGTATATTATTCATAGACTTAGCACTCAAGTTAAGAGAGTGCTAACAAGAGGTGGATATTATGTTGAACAACAGACAACAGAAAATCTTAAAACTGATAATTGATGACTTTATCGATAATGGATTACCTGTGGGGTCGAGAACGATTTCTAAAAATCCTACTTTAGGTATCAGTTCAGCTACTATTAGAAATGAGATGGCAGATTTAGAGGAACTTGGTTATATTTTTCAACCTCATACATCTGCTGGGCGTATTCCATCTGATTTGGGTTATAGATTATATGTTGATAGTTTAGATACTGAAAGACTTTTAGATGCAGATCAGAGGGTTTTAATACGGAACTTATTATTGAGTGGAAAAATCAAAGCTGAAGAGATTGTCGAGAAAGCAGCGCACCTTTTAGCAGAAATGACTGGTCTTGCGGTAGTTGCGTCGTATCCAGGATTTAAAAAGCGAGCTTTAAGCAATTTGAAGTTAATTAAAATTAGCGATACTAAGGTTTTGTTGATATTAGTATCGGATAATGAAGTAGTTAAAAGCATTACATTGTCTTTTTCAGGAACTAGTCAAGATATATTGGATTTGATATCAAATTCTTTAATAAGAAATTTAGAAGGTTCGACTATTGAGGATATAGATATCAAGAAAATCAGCAGACTGAAATATGATTTAAGACAGTTTGAAAATGTAATTGACTATCTTGTACCAATACTCAGAGATTCGCTTAAAAATATTGAAGACGATGAATTTTATGTTGATGGATTTGAGAATTTTTTAACTGTTCCTGAGTTTTCAAATTCTGAAAAAGCTAGAAAAATGTACAGATTATTTGAAGAAAAAGAAGTTCTTAATGAATTGTTCAACGATATTCAAAGAGAAGGTATTTTCATCAAAATTGGAGATGAAAATAATATTCCTTTACTCAATGAATGTAGTGTAATCACAACTGCTTATCGCTATCGATCTAATGATTTAGGTAAGATAGTAGTAATAGGACCAAAGAGAATGGATTATAGAGGGATTATTTCTGTTGTAGAGTATACTAGGAATACTTTATCAGATATATTTTCTGGGATATATCTATAATGAAAGGTGGAGCTTATGAAAGACAAAGAAAATGCAACTGAAGAAGTTGTTGAAGAAAAGCAAGAAGAAGTTCTTGAAGAAAAACAACCGATAGCGGAAGAAGTAAACTGGGAAGAAAAATATAATATGATAAATGAAAAATTCTTAAGATTAAATGCTGAATTTATGAATTTTAAAAAGCGTACTGAAAAGGAAAAAAATGATATTTACAAATACGCTAATGAAAAACTAATGGTAGATTTGTTGCCGGTCATTGATAATATTGCAAGAGCATTGCATGCAATAGAAGATGCCGATAACCACAAATCTGTTTTAGAAGGCGTTAATTTGATAAAGAGCAATTTTGATGAATTTTTGAAAAAAAACGGTGTTGAAGCTATCAACGCCAAAGGTGAAATATTTGATCATAATTTGCATCATGCAGTTATGACGGAAGAAAACGATGATTTTGAAGACGATACTGTCATCGATGAGTTTCAAGTAGGTTACAAATTAAATGATAAAGTAATTAGACCATCTATGGTTAAAGTTTCTAAAAAGAGTAATTAAGGAGGATTTTAAAAATGGGAAAAGTTATAGGTATTGATTTAGGTACAACAAATTCATGTGTGGCAGTTTTAGAGGGTGGAGAACCGGTTATTATTCCTAACGCAGAAGGAAACAGAACAACACCTTCAATAGTGGCATTTACAAAGAATGGTGAAAGATTAGTAGGGGAAACTGCTAAAAGACAAGCAATCACAAACCCTGAAAGAACAATTCTTTCTATAAAAAGACATATGGGTACTGATGAAATAACAACAATCGATGGGCAAAAGCATACACCACAAGATATTTCTGCTATGATTTTAGGTAAACTTAAGACAGATGCTGAAAGTTATTTAGGAGAAAAGGTTACTGAGGCTGTTATTACAGTTCCGGCGTACTTTACTGATGCTCAAAGACAAGCTACAAAAGATGCTGGAAGAATTGCGGGATTAGAAGTTAAAAGAATAATCAATGAGCCGACAGCTGCTTCATTATCTTATGGTTTGGATAAATCTCAACATTCTCATAAAATTTTGGTGTTTGACTTAGGTGGCGGTACATTTGATGTGTCAATTCTAGAAATTGGTGACGGTGTATTTGAAGTATTGGCTACAAATGGAAACAACCACCTTGGTGGAGATGATTTTGATGAAGTTATAATGAACTGGTTAGCGGATAGCTTTCAAAAGGAAAATGGCATAGATTTAAGAAAAGACAAAATGTCTTTACAAAGACTTAAAGAAGCTGCTGAAAAAGCTAAAAAAGAATTATCTGCAACAGTTTCAACAAATGTAAATTTACCATTTATCACTGCCAATGAAAATGGACCATTACATTTAAATATCGATATAACAAGAGCTAAATTTGAGCAGTTGGTTGATCATTTGATCAAGAAAACACTAGACCCTACACGTTTAGCAGTTAAAGATGCGGGCGTTCAAACAAATGAAATTCAAGAAGTGATTTTAGTAGGTGGTTCTACAAGAATTCCTGCTGTTCAAGAAGCAATTAAAAAAATACTTGGTAAAGATGCTCATAAAGGAGTTAATCCTGATGAGTGTGTAGCAATTGGGGCAGCTATTCAAGCTGGTGTATTAACTGGTGAAGTTAATGATGTGTTGCTATTGGATATCACTCCGCTTTCATTGGGTATTGAGACTTTGGGATCTGTATTCACTAAATTGATTGAAAGAAATACAACGATTCCTACTAAGAAGAGTCAAATTTTCTCTACTGCAGCTGATAATCAGACAGCAGTTGATATTCATGTTCTTCAAGGTGAAAGACCGATGGTTAGTGGAAATACAACACTTGGAAGATTTCAATTAGATGGAATCCCACCTGCAAGAAGAGGTGTTCCTCAAATTGAAGTAACATTTGATATTGATGCTAATGGTATTGTACATGTAAGTGCTAAAGATTTAGGTACTGGTAAAGAACAAAGCATTAGAATTACAGCATCTACTAATTTATCTGAAGAAGAAATTGAAATGAGAGTAAAAGAAGCTGAAGAACTTGCTGAGCAAGATGCTAAGATGAAAGATTTGGCTGAAACTAAGAATAAAGCTGATTCGTTGATTTATGAAACAGAGAAGACTGTAACTGAATTGGGTGACGATGTTACAGAAGATGAAAAGAAAGATATTGAAGAGAAGAAAGAAACATTGAAGAAAGCTTTAGAGAATGAAGATTTAGAAGGTATGAAAACTGGAATTGAGGAATTGACAAATGCATTCCATCCAATTGCTCAGAAATTATATCAAAAAACTGCAGATCAAGAAGGTGCAACTCAAGAAACTGCTACTTCAGGAGACGACGAAGTTGTTGATGCGGACTACGAAGTTGTTGATGAAGATTAATATAGGACAGGCACCAGTTTTGGTGCCATTTCCTATAAGGAAGGCGGTTTAAAATGAATAAAAGAGATTATTATGAGATTTTAGGTGTTGATAAAAATGCTGATGATTCAACATTAAAAAAATCATATAGAAAATTGGCAATGAAATATCACCCTGATAAAAATCCTGATGATAAAGAATCAGAATCTAAATTTAAGGAAATCAATGAAGCGTATGAGGTATTAAGCGACTCTGAAAAACGCCATTTATATGATCAATTTGGCCATGCCGGTGTAAATCAAAATGCAGGTGCTGGTGGTGGTTACGGTGGATTTGGAACAGGCGGATTCGGTGGATTTGAAGATATTATAAATGAAATGTTTGGTGGCGGTGGAGCCGGCAGACGAAGAAGTGGGCCGAATAAAGGCGCAGATATTCGAGTCGACATTACTATTCCATTTAAAGACGCAGTTTTTGGTCTTTCAAAAGAGATAGAATACTATAGAACAGAAGAATGTCCGACTTGTAATGGGACAGGAGCAGAACCTGGTTCTAGTGTGAAAACTTGTCATCAATGTAATGGGGCAGGTCAAGTTCGTTATGCACAAAGAACGTTGTTTGGAGAGAGTATTTCAGTAAAAGAATGTAATGTATGCGGTGGTACAGGTGAAGTTCCCGATAAAGTTTGTCATACTTGCAAGGGCAAAAAGAAAGTTAAAAAGAAAAGAAAAGTTGAAATTAAAATTCCAGCAGGTGTCGATAACGGCTCTGTCCTGACGTTAAGAGGAGAGGGAGACTTAGGTAGCAAAGGTGGTCCTCGTGGGGATGTTCATATAGTAATAAGAGTATTGGCGGATAAAGATTTCAAACGCGACGGCAATGACATCTATTATGAATTACACATTAGTTTTGCACATGCTACTTTAGGCGGGGAAGTTAAAGTGCCGACGCTTGAAGGTAAAGTTAAGTACCCAATCGAATCTGGAACTCAAAGCGGGACAGTGTTTAGATTGAAAGGCAAAGGAGTTCCCGTTTTAGATAGTTATGGCAAGGGAGACATGTACGTAAAAGTCATTGTTGATATTCCATCAAAATTAAGCCTTAAACAAAAAGAAGCACTTAAAACATTTGCACAGTCTATGGGAGAAATAATTCCTGACAAAAATAAAAATCTATTTGATAAAATGAAAGATACATTTAATTAGGGTAGCTATAAGCTACCCTGATTTTTTACCAAATTCTACTCAAGTTGATTGTCTTATATACTTTCTTATTTTTCTTTGTCTCTTCAATTTGCAAACTAGACCATAAATTCTCGTACAAAACCAGCCTGATTTTATTTAAATCGAATTTCTTATAAATACTGGACAGGGTGATCAACCCTTCAATTCTAGATAAGATTTCAATAGAAGTCATCTCGATATCGATATTTTTTTTGATTTCATTTTTATCTTGACCGGTGATAATAATATCTTTGATGATTGAAATAATATCATCATAAAATTGGTCGATCATAATTGAAATGTTTTCGTATCTATTAGAAGACATTTGGAAAAAAGCATTGATATTCGTGGGAGTATTGAAATTGTTTCCGAGTAACAATGATATGTTTGAATTAAAATCGAGAATACTCTCGAATAAATTTTCTAGCCTTAATCGCGCTTGTTTATTTGTTTGTATATTATTTGTGATTGAAACACTTAATTCCTGAGTTATTAATTTAATTCCTTCAAATAATAAATCATCTTTCGATTTAAAGTGATAATAGAGAGAGGATTTTTTTATACCGACATCTTCTGCAATTTGGTTTAAAGAAGTGTAATCATAACCTTGATTAATAAAATGTTTTAATGAAGTTTTAATAATCTTATTTTTAGTAGTCATTTTTTTCCTCCGGAGTCATTATACATCAAATTAGTTCGAAAAAATGCGAACAATTAGTTATGAAGAAAATTTAACAAATTGAAAATTTCATTCAAAAATTATAGTAAAACACCATAACAAGGTAATGTTGATCAATACTGCATTAAAATAATAAATTTATTTAATTGAAAAATATGTGTAAACAACTATCTACCGTGCGGTAGATAGGCTGAAATACAATAAAATTTTGAACAATTACGCAAACTATTCTAATGAAAATTCACTGAATATTATAGTAATGTGCATGATTTCGTTAGCTTGATTTCTATTTAATTCCTGTCTATAATAGCAAATGTAGAATCTTGAAATGAATAATGTGTGCACATCATTATCGAAGATGAAGAAATCTATTTTGAAGAAATAATTGATGATATGGAGGAATTAAATATGTCTACTAACAATAGTAAACAAGAATTCAAACCATTTATCGCAGCTGATCGTATATTACCAGAATTCACGATCACATCAATCATCTTAGGTATTATTTTGGCTGTTGTTTTTGGTGCAGCTAATGCTTATCTAGGATTAAGAGTCGGAATGACAATTTCTGCGTCAATTCCTGCTGCGGTAATTTCTATGGGTGTTATTCGCGGTATTATGAAAAAAGAATCAATATTAGAAAACAACATGGTACAAACAATTGGATCTGCTGGTGAATCTTTGGCGGCAGGAGCAATATTTACTTTACCGGCATTATATATTTGGTCAAGCGAGTGGGGCTTAGGAGCACCTGATTTACTAACTATTACAGCTATCGCGTTAGTTGGTGGTCTTTTAGGAGTATTATTCATGATTCCTTTAAGAAAAGCATTGATTGTAAAAGAACATGGTGTATTACCTTATCCAGAAGGTACTGCATGTGCTGAAGTGCTTTTAGCTGGAGAAGAAGGCGGAGACAAGGCGAAAACTACTTTTATAGGATAGGAGTAGGTGCGCTTTATAAATTCATTTCAGGTGGATTTGGAGTGTTTCCAAGTAGTATCGAAGCAGAAATTCCAGGATATAAAGATGCAGCAATAGGTGCTGACGTTTCACCTGCATTATTAGGTGTAGGTTTTATAATCGGACCTAAAATTTCTGCATATATGTTAGGTGGAGCTCTCTTGGGATGGTTTGGATTCATACCTTTGATTTCAAACATCGGTTCAATGGGAGACGTTATTATGTATCCAGCATCTGTTCCAATTAGTGAATTAGGATATTGGGGCATTTGGGATAATTATATTAGATATATCGGAGCTGGTGCAGTAGCATTTGGTGGTATCTTTAGTTTGATTAAATCATTACCTCTAATTGCACAGACTTTTAAAGACGCTATGAAAGATTATTCTAATGGAGTTGGTGGAAATTCAACTATAAGAACTGATCAAGATATGTCGATGAAAGTTGTTATAGTAGGAACTTTAGCTATAGTTGTAGCTATGGTGATGCTTCCAATTATTCCAGTTGGATTTACAGGAGCGTTGTTAATTGCTATATTCGGATTTTTCTTTGCTACTGTTTCATCTAGAATTGTTGGTTTAGTTGGTTCATCTTCTAACCCGGTATCTGGTATGACGATTGCAACGTTGATTATTACAGCTATTGTATTCAAAGCTTCTGGCAACAATGGACAAGCTGGAATGATTGCTACTTTAACAGTAGGTGCAATTATTTGTATCATCGCTGCAATGGCTGGTGATACTTCTCAGGACTTGAAAACAGGATTTTTAGTTGGAGCAACTCCAAGAAAACAGCAAATCGGCGAGGTTATTGGAGCGATTGCAGCAGCTGTTACAATCGGTGGAATATTAACATTGCTTAACAGCGCATGGGGATTTGGTTCTACTGAATTACCTGCACCGCAAGCAACTTTAATGAGATTGGTTATTGAAGGTGTTATGGGTGGCAACTTACCATGGGCTCTAGTGTACACTGGTATTGGTGTTGGTGTGGTAATTGAATTATTAGGTTTACCAGTATTACCTGTTGCAATTGGTCTATATTTACCAATACATTTATCAACTCCAATCATGGTAGGTGGTTTATTAAGAGGTGCGTTGGATAAAAAATTAAACAACGATAAATTTGATGCCTCTAAAATCAAAGATAAAATTGAGTCGGGAATATTATACGCTTCAGGCTTAATCGCTGGTGAAGGTTTAATCGGTATATTGCTTGCAGTATTTGCAGTAATCAAATTGGATTTAGCATTTGGAATTGATTTAGGACAATTTGGAGCAATATTCTTCTTTGGAGCATTAGTTGTTTCTTTGTATTCGTATTCAATCGGAAAAAAAGTTAAATAGTTAAATTATTGGGGAGGAAACTCCCCGATTTTTATAGAGGTGAAATGATGGCTAAGGAAAAAAATAATTTTCTAGATTTAATACCTAGAAGAGTTGATAGTATAAATTGGAATGTGTTGGAAAATGGAAATGTTCAAATTAT